>JAICTB010000191.1 GCA_025936595.1 Thermoleophilia bacterium
CGAAAATGGGCGCATTTGCAGGGTTTCTGCTACCCTGTCGTCCTCGCCGGTAGAGCCTTCAGAGGCCGCCGGCACTTTCGCGACTACAGACGGAACCGGAGGAGAGCTTGTACAAGGTCGGCGACAAGGTGGTGTACCCGCACCACGGTGCAGGGACGGTCGTGAAGCGCGAGAAGCGCGAGGTGCTCGGGGAGAAGCGCGAGTACCTGACGATCAAGATCCTCCACAATGACATGACGGTCAATGTCCCTGCAGACAACGCCGAGCGCGTCGGCCTGCGCAAGGTGATCGACGAAGAGGCGGTCAAGAAGGTCGTCAAGTACCTCACCTCCGGTGGAACCGAGATGCCGAAGAACTGGAACCGGCGCTTCAAGCACAACCGCGACAAGATGAAGACCGGCGACATCTACGAGCTTGCCGAGGTCGTCCGGAACCTCGCGCTGCGGGACGGCGAGAAGGGCCTCTCGACCGGCGAGAAGCAGATGTACGTGAAGGCGAAGAAGATCCTCGCCTCCGAGCTGATGTACGCCAAGAACATGAGCGAGGACGAAGCGCTCGAGTGGCTCGAGATGACGCTGACCGAGGGTGCGAAGCCGAAGGCCGCGAAGGCGCCCGCCGAGAAGAAGGCGGCCGCGCCCGCGAAGAAGGCTCCCGCCGTTGCGAAGAAGGCCGCCACCGCGAAGCCGAAGGCCGCAGCTGCTGCGAAGAAGACCGCGACGGCGAAGAAGCCGGCCGCGAAGAAGAAGACCGCAGCGGCGCGCTAGTGGGTGTCTGGGCCGTTCTCGTCGCCGCCGGGCGAGGGGATCGGCTCGGGGAAGACCGGCCGAAGGCGTTCGTCCGCCTCGGCGAGCTTCCCTTGCTCGCGGAGCCGCTGCGGCGGCTCGACGAGAGCGAGTGGATCGACGCGGTCGTGATGGTCGTGCCGGCGGACTGGGAGGAGCCGGCGATCCTGCTCGCCGAGGAGCTCGGCGCGTCCAAGGTGAGCGCGTGCGTGACTGGCGGCGAGACGAGGACCCAGTCTGTGCGCGCCGGTGTCGCGGAGGTCCCCGACGAAGCGGCGGTGATCCTCGTGCACGACGCCGCTCGGCCGCTCCTTCCGGAGGAGGTGATCCGGCGGGTGCTCGAGGGGCTTGCCGAGGGATTCGACGGTGCCGTGCCCGGGCTCCCCGTCGCGGACACGGTGAAGCGCGCGCCCGGCGGTGTGGTCGCGGAGACGCTGACCCGCTCGGAGCTCGTCACCGTTCAGACGCCGCAGGCGTTTGCCGCGCCGGCGCTTCGCGCCGCGCTCGCCGCGGGCGAAGGCTCGGACTGCGCGTCGCTCGTCGAGGCAAACGGCGGCCGGGTGAAGGTGGTCGAGGGCGACGAGCGGCTGCTGAAGGTGACGACCCGTGCCGATCTCGAGCGGGTCTCGTCGTGGCTGTAGAGGCGGTGGTCTTCGACGTGGGCGAGACGCTTGTCGACGAGACGCAGATGTGGACGCGCGCGGCCGAGAACGCCGGCGTGACACCGTTCACGCTGATGGGCGTGCTCGGCGGCCTCATCGCGCGCGGCGAGCATCACGACAACGTGTGGAGGATCCTCGAGGTGGAGCACCCCGACGGAACGTGGACGATGGACGACTGGTATCCGGATGCGCTTCCGTGCATCGAGCGGCTGCGCGACGCCGGCGTCCGTGTGTGCGCGTCCGGCAACACGCCGAAGTTCGTCGAGGACGACCTGCGCGCGCACGTGGACGCGGTCGCATCCTCTGCGAGCTGGGGCGTGCACAAGCCCGATCCCGCCTTCTTCAGGCGTGTCGTCGAGCTCGCCGGTGCGGCGCCTGAGAGGATCGCGTACGTGGGCGACCGCGTCGACAACGATGTCGGGCCGGCGATTGCGGCCGGCATGGTCGGCGTGCACATCAAGCGCGGGCCGTGGGGGCACCTGCAGGAGCCGCCCGCATCCGCCATTCGCATCCGCTCTCTCGACGAGCTGCCGGCGGTGCTGCCGTGAGCTTCCGGGTCGGGATCGGCGTCGACGCGCATGCGCTCGAGGAGGGCGTGCCGCTCGTGCTCGGCGGGGTGCGGATCGACCATCCGCGCGGGCTCGCCGGGCACTCCGACGGCGACGTTCTCGCGCACGCGCTCACCGACGCATTGCTCGGCGCGGCGGGGCTGGGCGACATCGGTGCGCTCTTCCCATCGGACGACGAACGTCACCGCGGCGCGGACAGCGTCGAGCTCCTGCGCGAGGCGTATCGCAGAGTGCGCGAGGCAGGCTGGACGCTCGTCAACGCCGACTGCATCCTCGTCGGGGAGGAGCCGAAGATCGCGCCGCATCGCGACGCGATGTGCCGCGTGCTGTCAGAGGCCCTCGACGGCGAGGTGAACGTGCGGGCGACGACGACCGACCGCCTCGGCTTCACAGGTCGCGGCGAGGGTCTCGCTGCGCACGCCGTCGCGCTGCTCGCGCGAGCATGAGCTACAGCGTCTTCACGCACCTCGAGCGCCCCGACCTCGCCGAGCGCGCTGCGGAAGCGGGCGATGAGGTGTGGCCCGAGTACAACCGCCACGGCGACGTCACCAACGTGAACTGGCACCGCATGCGGGTCGACTACCCCGAGCTGCAGTTCGTCTTCTACGACGAAGAGCAGGACGAGCTCGTCGCCGAGGGTCACACGCTGGCGATTCCCTGGGACGGGAGCGACGACGGGCTGCCCGACGGGTTCGACGGCATCTTCGAGCCGGGCTTCGGCGACGAGCCGAAGACGGCGCTCTGCGCGATGGCCGCGGAGATCTGGCCCCGGCATCAGGGTGGCGGCCTCGCCGTGAAGCTGCTCGAGGCGATGGGGGACGTCGGGCGGCGCTACGGCTATCAGGATCTGCTCGCGTGCGTGCGGCCGAGCTGGAAGGAGCGCTACCCGCTCGCGCCGATCGGCGAGTACGCGCAGTGGCGCCGCGCGGACGGGCAGCCGTTCGACCCGTGGATCCGCGTGCACGTGCGCATCGGCGGAGAGCTGAGGCGGCCCGAGCCCGAGTCGCTGAAGATCAGCGGCACGGTCGCGGAGTGGGAGGAGTGGACGAAGCTGCCGTTCCCGGTGTCAGGCGAGTACGTCTTCCCGGAGGGGCTCGCGACGGTGTCGATCGACCGTGAGGCCGACGTCGGCCTGTACTACGAGCCGAACGTCTGGCTGCGGCACTCGCTACGCGGGTAGCGAGGCAACTCCGTCGTGCAGCACGACGAGGCCGTCGCGCGCGAGCGACACGAGTGCGTCTCCGTCCGCCGGCTGATCGCCCGCCGCGACCGCGCGCAGCGCGAGCGAGCGCCGCTGCCGGAACGAGCCTTCGAAGGCCGGCTGCTTGCGCAGCGGCTCGTACCGCCGCCCGCGCGAAGGGCACGCGTACGCGAGCGGGCAGTCACCGCAGCGTGGAACGCGGGCGAGGCAGATCGTAGCGCCGAGATCGAAGAGCGCCTGCGCACACGAGCCGTCGAAGCTCTCGCCGGTTCGCTCCTGCACGCGCCGGACATTCGTGTCGACCGGCAGAACGTCGTGCCCGAAGGCGAAGTTGCCGACGGCCGCCGCGGTGTAAGCGCCGACGCCCGGCAGCTCGGTCAGGTCGTCGGGCCAGCCGTGAGTCGCGACGTGCTGCGCAGCGCGGTGCAGGTTGATCGCGCGCCGGTTGTACCCGAGCCCCTGCCACGCGACGATCACGTCCGCAGCCGAAGCGGCGGCGAGCGCCTCGACGGTCGGCCAGCGCTCGAGCCAGGCGCGCCAGCGGGGGATCACCCGGTCGACCTGCGTCTGCTGCAGCATCACCTCGCTGACGAGGATTGCGTACGGGTCTCTCGTCTTTCGCCACGGCAGATCTCTCTCGTTCGCCTGGAACCAGGCGAGAAGCGCGTTCTTCACAGGGGCAAGCGTAGAGCGCGGCCGGGAGACCGCCGTATCAGTCGCCGCGCACGACGACGTAGACCTCCTCTTGCGTCACGTGCGTGTGGCCGTACGGAAAGCGATAGCCGGGCGGGATGCGTTGGTAGCTGAGGGCCGATTTCTCGGGCGCGAGCGCCTTGGTCGTCGCGCGGCGCACCGCGCGACGCTTCTGAGGAGAATGACTCGCCATGACCCCGACTCGCGTCGATCCCGCGACGGGCAACCTGGTCGTCGGCGGAAAACCGGTCTTTCCGGTCGGTCTCTCCGACCCGCCGCCGGTCTCGACGACCGTGCCCGGAAGTGCAGTGCCGGCGTGGGCGGAGATCGCTCGCGCGGGCGTGAACTTCGTTCGGAACTACACCGTCTGGCACCCTGCCGCCGCAGCCGAGCAGCTGATCGAGGTCGGCAAGGAACTGGATGCAGCGCGCGCTCACAACCTGCAGGTGTGGCTCGCGCTCGCCGGCGTCGACAACGACTTGACGCACGCGGCTCTGCTCGACCGGATCGTCGGGACGCTGAAGGGCCATCCGGGCCTCGGTGTGTGGAAGGGCGTGGATGAGCCGGCGCACGGGCATGTGCCGGCGGCCGGGTGTGTGGCGGCGTACCGCCACGTGCGGGCCCTCGATCCCGACCATCCGGTGGCGATCATCGAAGCTCCGCGCGCGCCGTCGCTGAAGCCCGGCGGCCCAAACAGACGTTTGACGGCTGCGGCCGTCCGTCCCTACGCGGCGGCGTGCGACATCCACGGCGTCGACATCTATCCGGTCTCGATACCGCCCGGCCGGCATGCCGGGGGAGCGCCGGTGAACACGGACATCAG
>JAICTB010000241.1 GCA_025936595.1 Thermoleophilia bacterium
TGAAACGGCTTGCGTCGCGCGGCGTCGAGGTGCGGCTCGAGGTGCCCACGGAGCGCTGATGCCGATCCCGATCGTCACCCGCATCCTCGTCGCAGACGACCACCCGATCGTGCGGTCGGGCTTGAAGCGCGTGCTCGACGCGCAGCCGGATCTCGAAGTCGTCGCCGAGGCGGAAGACGGGGCGCAGGCGGTCGAGCTGGCGCTCGCCGAGGACGTCCACCTCGCGATCCTCGACGTCAGCATGCCGCGCATGACCGGCATCCAGGCCGCCGCCGAGCTGCAGAAGCGCAAGCCGGAGGTGCGCGTCCTGATGCTCTCGATGTACGACAGCGAGCAGTTCCTCTTCGAGTCGCTGCGCGCCGGAGCATCCGGCTACGTCCTCAAGTCTGATGCGGACCAGGACATCGTCGAGGCCTGCCGGCGCACGATGCGCGGGCAGTCGTTCCTCTATCCGTCGGCCGTTGCGACACTCGTGCGCGACTTCGTCGAGCGCGACCGTTCCGACGCGGACCAGTTCGACATCCTGACGCCGCGCGAGCTGCAGGTGCTGAAGCTGATCGCCGAGGCGTATTCGTCGAAGGAGATCGCGGCCGAGCTCGTGATCAGCGTGAAGACGGTGGAGCGCCACCGGCAGAACATTCTCGACAAGCTCGGCATGAGCGACCGCGTCGAGCTGACGCGCTATGCGATCCGGCGTGGGCTCATTCAGCCGTAGATATAGGGTCTCGACCCGATAGCCGTTCGGTTCCGCCGCCGCGACGCTTCAAGTGTCAAGCGACGGAAGGAGTGGTCATGAACACGGGAACGATCATCGTCGGCGTCGACGGCTCAGCCGACTCGTACGCGGCGCTCACGGTTGCCTCGAGGCTCGGGGAGCGGCTCGGCGCGCGGCTCGTGCTCGCGCACGTCGGGCACCCCGCCTACCTGTCGAGCGGGCCGTACGCCGCGGCCGGTCACCTCGGCCCGACGCTGCGCGGGACAGCAGACATCGAAGCCGAGTTGCGCGCCGGGGAGGCGCTGCTCGAGCAGGTCGCGCAGGCGACGGGCCTCGAGGACGCAGAGCGCCGCGTGCTCACGGGCGTGGCGGCGGAGCGGCTCGCCGACCTCGCGGACGACGAGGCGGCTGAGCTGATCGTGGTCGGCTCGCGCGGTCGCGGCGCCTTTCGCTCCGCATTCCTCGGCAGCGTCTCCAACAGCCTCGTGGGTGTCGCCCGCTGCCCCGTGCTGATCGTCCCGCCGGGCGCCGCCGAGGCCGTCGAAGGCGAAGAGGTAAGACGCGGCGACGGGGTGACACAAACGACCCATGAGCCTCGACACGATCGGTCTTCGCCCAACCGACCGGACGGCTCTCTCCCCCCTCGACCCGCGCACACGCGCTGACGCCGGTGCGGCGTCCCTCGGCGGACTGGCCCATGTCGACCGCGAGCTGGCGGCGCGAGTCGCGCAGCGCTCGGTCTCGGTCGTCCTGCCGCGGGCCGCCGCCTGGCGGGCCGAGGCGACCCGGGACACCGCGCTGCTCGCCGTCGAGGAAGGGTTCCTCGTCGCGAGCGCCGCCGTTGCAGGCCCGAATGTCTCCGGGCTGCTCGCACGGCGTGTCGTCCTCTCGACCGCGCGGCCCGGAATGGTGCTCACGCCGCCGGGGTCGCGCGAGTGGCTCGAGGCGGTCACGCCGGCGCGATTCACCGCGATCTCCGCGCGCTCCCTGAAGATGCTGCTCGGGCATGCCGGCGCCGCGGAGCTGATCGCCGAGACGCTCGTCGAGGCGCTACGGGAGCGTGAGGCGACGATCCGCAACTGCTCCTACGTCAGGCACGTCGAGCGCGTGCGCGAGAAGCTTCTCCAGCTCGCACGGGTGCACGGCCGCGCCGTGCCGGGTGGCGTGCGCATCGACTTTCCGCTCACGCATCAACTGCTCGCCGACATGGTCGGCTCGGCCCGCGAGACCGTGAGCCTCGCGCTCGCGGACCTCGCGCGTGACGGGTTCGTCCACCGCCAGAGCCGCCGGTACCTGATCCGCATCGACGCGCCCGACCTGCTGGACGAGGCGTGTTAGCGCTCTCACGGACCGCGCGCTGGCGTCGGATGCCTCACAACGTCGGGGCGGTGTCGTTCCTAGCATCGAAGCCGTTCGAATTCACCGTCTTCCCGGGAGTGTGCAGATGTCACGGATTGCTCGGATAGCACGCCTGCTCGCCGTCTCCGCCGTCGCAGCCGTCCTCGTTCTGCTGCTCGGGGTGATCTTCAACGGAACGCGCTCGGCGTTCTCGGCGTCGGCGAAGCCGCCGTCGCGCGACGCGCAGCAGGCGAGGACCTCGAACGCGCTCTGGCTTCAGGGCCGCAAGGTGTTCCGGTACGCGACGTTCGGCGACGAGAAGTTCTGGGGCGGTTCGCTGCAGCTGCAGAAGGCGATCGAGGGCGCGAAGCTCGGTGGCGTCGGGGGCGGCGTCAGCCCGAAGACCGCGCTCGCGCTCGGCCTGAAGGTCGACGCGACAGCGCTTCCCGCAAGCGTCGTCGCCGCGGTCAAGGCCGGCAAGGTCGACCTGGATAGCCCCGCAACGACGCTTGCACTCCTGAAGCTGAACGCCGTCGTCGGGGTGAAGGGCTTCTTCAACAAGGGTGGGACGCTCAGCTCGATCGGCATCACGTGCGCGCTCTGCCACTCGACAGTCGACAACTCGTTCGCTCCCGGGATCGGCAAGCGCCTGGACGGCTGGCCGAACCGCGACCTGAACGTGGGGGCGATCATCAACGCCGCTCCCGACCACAGCGCGCTGACGAATCTCCTCGGCGTCGACAACGCGACGCTCGGGAAGGTGCTGAACTCGTGGGGCCCCGGCAAGTTCGACGCCGAGGTGTCGTTCGACGGCAAGGCGTTCCGGCCGGACGGAAAGACGGGTGCGGTGCTGATCCCGGCCGCGTTCGGTCTCGCCGGCGTCAACCTCGCGACGTACACGGGCTGGGGCTCCGTCACCTACTGGAACGCGCTCGTCGCGAACCTGGAGATGCACGGCCAGGGCAACTTCCACGACGCTCGGCTCGACGACGCGACGCAGTTCCCGATTGCGGCCAAGGCGGGCTTCGGGCACACGACGCACAATCCGGACCTCGTCAGCGGTGCGCTGCCCGCGCTGCACTTCTACCAGCTCGGCTTGAAGGCACCCGCACCGCCGGCCGGCAGCTTCGACAAGGCTGCCGCCGCGCGCGGCAAGGCGATCTTCGACGGCCAGGGCCGTTGCTCGAGCTGCCACATGGCGCCCACCTACAGCGAGCCGGGCCAGAACCTCCACAAGCCGTCGGAGATCTGCACCGACAGCTTCA
>JAICTB010000042.1 GCA_025936595.1 Thermoleophilia bacterium
CGTGCTCACCGACTCGCTCGACTGGCACTGGATCTTCCTCGTCAACCTGCCGATCGGCGTCCTCGTCGTCGCGCTCGCGCTCCGGCTGCTGCCGACATCGCACGGTGCCGCCGTCTCGGGCCGCCTCGACGTGGCCGGCGCGGTGACCGTCACGTCGGCTCTGATGCTCGCCGTGTACGCGATCGTGAACGGGAACCAGAACGGCTGGGAATCGCTGCAGACGCTCGGCCTGCTCGCCGTTGCTGCCGCGCTCCTCGCGGCGTTCGTCGCGATCGAGTCGCGCGTCGACTCCCCGCTGATGCCGCTCCGGCTGCTGCGTCTTCGCAACGTCGCGTTCGCGAACCTCGCGGGCGTGTTGTGGGCGGCGGCGATGTTCGCGTGGTTCTTCCTTTCGGCGCTCTACCTCCAGCTCGTGCTCGGCTATACGCCGCTGCAGGTCGGCCTCGCCTTCCTGCCCGGCAACCTGGTGATGGGCGCCCTGTCGATCGTGGTCTCGGCGAAGCTCGTGATGCGGTTCGGCATCAAGCCGCCGCTCGCCGTCGGGCTGCTCGTCGCCGCAACCGGCCTGCTGCTCTTCGCACGGGCGCCGGTCGGCGGAAGCTACGTCGTCGACGTGCTCCCGGGGATGCTCCTGCTCGGGGTCGGTGCCGGGATCGCCTTCAACCCGATCCTGCTCGCCGCGATGTCCGACGTCGCTCCCGAGGAAGCCGGTCTTGCCTCCGGGTTCGTGAACACCGCGTTCATGATGGGCGGCGCGGTCGGCCTCGCCGCCCTCGCGAGCATCGCTGCCTCGCGCACGGAGACGCTGAGCGCATCGGGCAGCGGACCGCTCGCAGCGCTCGCGGGCGGCTACCACGCCGCGTTCGTGGCGGGCGCGCTCTGCGCAGCCGGTGCCGCCGCTGTGGGAATGCTGCTCCTGCGTACGCGCCGGCAGCCGCACATGTCCAGCGAGCTCGCGATCGCGCACGAGTGAACTCTTTAAAGGTCCGCCGCAACGGCCTGCGGGCCGTGCCGGATGTGCGGCGAGGCGATCGCATAGCCGCTCGCAGCGACCATGACGCCGAACAGGATGAGCGGCGTCGTTGCTCCACCGAGATGCTGGAGGGACACGCCGACTCCGAGCATCCCGAACGGGACCGCGCCGAGGGAGACGACGGTGAACACGCTCTGCACGCGTCCTTGCAGCTCATCGGGGATGCGTGAGGCGCGGTACGCGCTGAGGCCGGCGCTCCACATCGGATACGGGATGAACATCGCCCCGTAGATCACGCCGAGCGTGAGCGGGTCGCGCACGACGGCGATCACCGGCAGGAGAACGGTGATCGTGATCAGCGTCCCGTAAATGCCCGCTTGTAAGGGCAGAGCTCTCAGCAGGCGCGGTGCCACGACCGTGCCGACGATGCCGCCGAGTCCGAGGAAGAGGAGCATCGCGCCGATGAGCGCGGCCGACGCACCACTCCGTCGGGCGATCACGACGACGACCAGGTAGAGCGAGTTGACGGTCAGGTCGCTCGCGACGACGAGCAGCGAGTTCGCGCGCAGAAACGGCTCGTGCCACAGCCAGCGCACACCCTCGGCGATCTCCGCGTGGATCGTCTGCGCCGGGCCAGTCGAAGGACCGCGTCCTTCGTTCAGCGGGCGGCGGATCAGGAGCACCGAGATGAGCGACGCGGCGTAGCTGACCGCGTCGACGACGAATGGGACGGCACGGCTGAGCCCGTACAACGCCCCGCCCGCCGGCGTGCCGAGCAGCAGCGCTCCGTATTCACGCCGTTGGTTGAGCGCTGCTGCGTGCGGCAGCTCCTCGCTCGGCACGAGTTGCTTGAGCGCTGCCCGCTGGGCGACTTCGAACGTCGTGAAGCCAGCCCCGTCGACGAAGGCGACGGCGACCAGCTGCCCGAAGGAGACGAAACCCCAGATGACGCCGGCCGCCACGCTTGCGAGGGCGATTGCGCGCGCGAGCTCGCACACGAGCATCAAGCGCTTGCGGTCGTAGCGGTCGATCGCGACACCCGCGTACAGGCTCAGGACGAGGATCGGCAGCGTGCCGGCGAACTCGACGACGCCCGTCTTGGTCGCCGAATGCGTGAGCGCGAGGGCGAGCAGCGGCGTTGCGACACCGGAGATTCGCGTGCCGAGCGCGGACGCGACCTGCCCCGCGAGCAGGGTGCGGAAGTCGCGGAGAGCGGCAGCGCGACCGAGCGTCACGACCCGCGTTCGAGCTCGGCCGCCGGGAAGAGCGCCGCGAGTGCGCGGATCGCCCGGGAGCCGCTCGGGCGCTCGGACGGATTCGCCGTTCGCTTCCGGTACTTCGCAAGGAGCGCGACGACCGTTTGCGAGAGCTCACGCAGCTCCTCGGGCGTGAGGTAGAGGAGCTCCTCGTCGAGGACAGCCCCGCTCCATTCCTCCGGTAGCTCCTCGTAGTGGTCGAGCCAGTCGACCAACTCGAGCAGGGCGCGGTCGAGGACGACCTTCATCGCCTCCGAGGCTGCCCGTGCTGCGTCCGCGCCGATCCGGTCCGGGATGTGCTCCCCGCCCTCGACCCGTCTCCACGGCCGCTCGCGCCCGTCCCGAGCATCGGCCGCCTCGATGAACCCGTACTTCGCGAGCTGGCGGAGGTGGAACGAGCAGCTCGCGGTGCTCTCGCCCGTTGCCTCCGCCGCCTCGGCCGAGGTCAGGGTGCCGCGACGGACGATCAGGTCGAGCAGGTGCAGCCGAAACGGGTGCGCCATCGCGCGCAGCGTGCGCGGGTCGCGCAGCTCCCGCGTGGCTCGACCGGACGGCGGCGCCATTCAGAAAAGATATCTTTGCAAAGTATGCTTTGTCAAATGTGTTAGGTCGCGGGCATCGCCCCCAGCAGCCGGTAGCCGACGCCCCACACGTTGTCCACGAGCTCGACCGTCGCGCCCGCCTCACGCAACTTGCGGCGCAGGCGCGACGCATGCGAGTCGAGCGTTCTCGTCCGCCCCAACAATCGGTAGTCCCACACCTCCTGCAGGAGCTCCGCCTTCGTGAACACCCGCTCAGGCTCACGCGCGAGGCAGAGCAGCAGCTCGTACTCCTTCTGCGCGAGCTGCACGCGCCGGCCGTCGACGCGCACGTCGCGCGTCCGCGTGTCGATGCGCACCGGCGGCGCCTCAACCACGTCGTCGAGCCGCGGCCGGACACGGCGCAGGACGGCGTGGATCCGCTCGACGAGCTCCTGGTAGTCGAACGGTCGCGCGAGGTAGTCGTCACAACCGCGCCGGAACGCGTGCACGCGGTCGACCGCATCGGCCTCGGCGCGGCCGAGCACGATCACGGGCGCGCGCTCGACCCAGCAGTCGAAGCCGTCGACATCGCCGGCGAGCACGAGGTCGAACCGCCCGTGCTCCGGAACCAGCTCGAAGCCGTCGTGCGGAAGATGCCGCTCGAGAAAACCACGCGTCTCAGGCTCGGCGTCGGTGAGGAGCAGTGCAGCTGACATGGACGGCACGCTAGAACCGCCCGCCTCGCCCGGCTAGTTGTCCATTCGCACGATTGTGCGCCGAGTGATCCTCACCCGGCCGGCACGGCCACGTCGAGTCGCGAGAACGTGCGCCGCGCGCGCCACAGGCCCCACAGCACGAGCACCGCGGCGAACGGCCCGCCGCTGACGAGTGACACGAGCACGAAGCCGCCGATCCCCGCGTGCAACAGGACGACGAGCCGCAACGCCGCGCGGCCGAGGCAGTAGACCGCCCAGACGAGCGACTGCATCGAGAACTCGCGACGGAACGGCTCGCTCGCACGGAACGCGGGCGGGAACGGGTACCACGCATTCGCAAAGACGCCGATCAGCGGCCTGCCGACAACGACGGAGACGACGTAGACGACGCCCCAGCACGCGCTCAGGACGACCGGCTGCGCGAGGTAGACGGTCGCGCTGTGCGCGGCGAGCGCGACGAGCGCCTGGATGACGACGAACACCGCGCCGACGACGGGGATCGCGCCGCCGGTGCCGCGCCGCCAGAGGTAGGCGGCCAGCGCGAGCGAGAGCACCGTCGACGCGCCCACTGCGACCGCGAGGCCTGCCACCTTCCACGCCCCGTAGAAGACGAGCACGGGGACGAATCCCTCGAGCACGAACTGCGGCAGGCCACGGCCGAGCAGCAGCCGCCACGTCGGCTCCGGCAGGTCCGTCAGGAGCTCTGGCGCAAACGGCGTTCCTGCCGATCGCACCATTCGATTCCCCATTCGCAGTGATCGAGGCCCCAGCGGTAGACGACGTCGACGAACGGCGGGTCGGGGCCGGTGCCGTCGTCGAGGCCGCGCAGGTACGCGAGCATCATCCGGTAGCCCTCCCGCCGGGCGGCGAGCAGCCCGAGTGCCTCCTCCGGCGGGAGCGCGTCGGCGAAGAAGAGCCGCAGGAGCGACTCGTCGCGCAACTCGAGGCGCGTTTCGTGGCCATGCAGCCAGTCCTCGAGTGCGACGCGTCCCGCGTCGGTGAGCCGGTAGAGCCGGCGTGAGCGCCCGCCGTTTGCGGCGTCGGCGCCCTCGATCCAGCCCGCGTCCTCGAGCCGGCGCAGCTCGGGGTAGATCTGCCCGTAGCTCGCGGCCCAGAAGTGCCGGATCGTGCGGTCGACGGCGCGCTTCAGGTCGTAGCCGCTCATCGGCCGCTGCCGGATCAGGCCGAGAATCGCCCACGTGACCGCCGACGCCTCCATGTAGCGTCACGATATATCTTAACGAGACGTTTGTCTAGAGACGGCCCGAGCGCACGACGCCCCAGAGGAGCCACGCTCCGAGGATCGCGGAGAGGCCGAAGCCGAGCACCGAGACGACGTGCAGGCCGAGGACGTGCGGCCCGCTCTTCGCGAAGATGCCGATCAGGCTCGAGCCGATCAGCCCACCCGTCACGATGAGCGCGATCACGAGGCGGTTGAACAGCGTGTCGAGCTTCGCGAGCAGATCGTCGAGGCCCTTGTGCACGAAGCCCACCTCGATCTGGCCGTCGCGCACCTGCTCGAGCGTGTCGTGGATCTGGTAGGGCAGGTCGACCGCCATCTGCGTCAGCTTCCACCCCTCGCGGCGCGCGCGCGAGGCCATCCGGCGCGGTGTGAAGCGCTCGAGCATCAGGTCGCGCGCGTACGGCTTCGCGACCTCGAACACGTTGAAGTCCGGGTAGAGCTCCATGCCGACCGAGCCGAGCGTCGCGATCGCCTTGTCGAGCATCACGAAGCGCGTCGGGAGCCGGAGGTTCATCGTGTAGATCAGCGAGAACGCCTCGCGGATCACCTGGATCGGGTCGATCTCCTGCAGGCGCGCGCCGTAGTAGCGGTAGTAGAGCTCGCGCAGCTCGGCGACGAACTGCTCCTCGCGTTCCCTGGGATAGCGGACGCCGAGATCCGACAGACGCTTCGGGAGCAGCTCGATGTTCTCCGATGCGGCGTCGATGAAGAGCCGCGTCAGCTTCGACATGTCCTCGTCGGTGAGCTTTCCGGCGAGGCCGAAGTCGACGAGGCCGATGCGTTCCGGCGACAGGATGAGGATGTTCGCGGGATGGGGGTCGGCGTGGAAGAAGCCGTGTCGGAAGATCATCGTCATCCACGTCTCGGCGATCAGGTAGGCAAGCCGGCGGCGCTGGTCGAGCGACCAGTGCTCGACGTCGAGGTCGGCGAGCTGCACGCCCTCGAGATACTCGAGCGTCAGCACGCGGGAGCGCGTGTACGTCCAGTAGACCCGGGGAACCGACACGTGCGGATGGCCGGCGAAGTCCTTGTGGAACGCGTCGGCGTTCCGCCCCTCGAGCCGGTAGTCGAGCTCCTGGCGGATCGAGCGTGCGAACTCGTCGACGAGCTCGTTCGCGTCGATGAAGTCGAGCGCGTGGATCCGCTCCTTGACGAGTCGCGCCGCCTGGTACATCAGCGACAGGTCCGCCTCGATCTGGCGCGGCGCGTTCGGCCGTTGCACCTTGACGATCACGCGGCGGCCGTTCGGGAGCGTCGCCCGATGCACCTGGCCGATCGACGCGGCCGCGAGCGGCTCGATCTCGAACTCCGTGAAGAGGCGCTCGACCGGCTGCCCGAGCTCCTCGCGAATCGTCTTCTCGACGTCGGAGTAGGGAAACCGCCGCACGTCGTCCTGCAGCCCGCGCAGCTCGGCGATGATGTCCGGCGGCACGATGTCGGGGCGTGTCGAGAGGAGCTGCCCGAATTTGACGAACGTCGGGCCGAGCTCGTCGAGCATCTCGCGCAGGTGGCGCCCGCGCGCGGTGCCTTCGACGGACGGATCGCCTGCCTTGCGCCCGTCGATCGCGTAGCCGAAGCCGTGACGGACGGCGACCTGCGCGATCTCGCTCAGGCGCCCGAGGTTCCGCTGCTTGGGACGCGTCGCCATACGCAGAGTGTGACACGCGCGCCGTTCGGCGAACGAACGCCGCCGCTCGGCGACCCGTGGCGAGACACCGGCCGCCGCCGGTGCCAAAGTTCGAGGCGATGGAGAGAGAGACGTTCGTGGAGGCCGCACGGAGGCACGGCATCTCGGCCGACCTCGCAGCCGGGTTGTTCGACGATCTCTACTCGCCCGTGCCGGCATCACCACTCGAGCGCCAGACCTCGCGCTTCGCTGAGCAAACCCGCCTTACGCGAACCGTCCAGGTCCTCGTCTGGCTCGGGACGCTGCTCCTTATCGGGGCGCACGCCTGGTGGTCGACGCAAGGCTACGAAGCGCTCGGAATCGGCATCGTGCTCGGACTGACGCTCACGTGGCAGGTCGGATTCCTGGTGGCCGCCGAGTGGGCGCGGCGCCGTGGCGTGGTCGTGCTCGAGGCCGGATTCGCGGCGATCGTCGCGTTCTATACGCCCCTGACGGCGTACGCGATCGAGCGCGCACTCGGGTTCGACTTTCGAGCCAACGACTTCGAAGACTTCTATCCGTACGTGTCCGGGGGCTGGGTGTGGATGGAGCTGGCGTCGATCGGCGCTGCCGCCCTGCTGCTGCTTCGCTACCGGCGGCCGTTCCTCGCGCTGCCGTTGACGCTCTTCACCGGCTTCCTCGCGATGGACGCCGGCAGCCGAGCGCTCGACGGCTGGCAGCACGAGCGGAGTGTCGAGCAGGCGGTGCTCGCGACGGGCGTCGCGATGCTCGCGGCCGCGATCGTCCTCGACTACCTCGGCTGGCGCCGCTTCGCGTTCTGGCCGCATCTCGCCTCGGTCTGGCTCGTCGCCTGGGGGCTCGACTGGCCCTGCGGCGGGAACCACGCGCTCACGCTGTTCGTCGCCTCCGCGGTCGCGCTGACGGCCGGGATCTGGCTCGCGCGGATGACGCACCTTGCAGTCGGCGGCCTCTTCGGGTGGGGTGCGATCGCCACCTCGGCTCACGGCGCCGCGTTCCCGTTCCTGCTCATGGTCGGCGGGCTCGTCTTCGTCGGGTTCGCGATCTGGCTCGCGAAGGCCAACAGCCCGATCCGCCGCGGGCTCGCGTCGCGAACGCTGCCGGCGCCGCAGCGTGACCTCGCCTACTGACCTCCGCGCTCCGAGAAACTCTCGAACCAGGTTCGATCGGTGCTAATGGATGCGCTCGATGGTTGCGCGCCAGGCGCCCTTCGGCGCCTGCACGTCGACGGTCGCGCCGGCCTTCTCGCCGAGGAGCGCCGTGCCGAGCGGCGACGTCGGCGAGACGGTGCCCGCTCCGCCGACGGCGCTGATCTCGACGGTCATCGCCTGGCCGCCGTCACCGGCGATGTCGACAACGGACCCGATGCCGACGACGTCCGAGCCGGCGTCGGCGACGATCTCCGCGAGATCGAGCCGCGAACGCAGCGTTCGAATGCGTGCCTCGAGCAGTCCCTGCTCGTTCTTCGCCGCGTGGTACTCGAAGTTCTCCGCGAGGTCGCCGAACTCGCGCGCGGTCTTGATCGCCGCGACGACCTGCTCCCGGCGCGGGCCTTCGAGCTGCGCGAGCTCCTCGCGCAGCGCGGTTGCCTGCTTCTCGGTGAGACGCTCCTGGCCTACCACTTGGAACGGCCGCCCCGGCGACGCGACGTGTAGACGACGCGCGGCTTTGCGACCTTCATGCCGGTCTCGGCGAACGTGTCGACGTGGCCCTGCAGGCGCGCGACGCGCGAGACGTCCGCCTGCTGCTCGGGCAGGACGAGCGTGATGCCGATTCCGCCCTTGCCGGCGCGGCCGGTGCGGCCGACGCGGTGCGTATAGGACGACGCCTCCTCAGGCGGGTCGAAGTTGATCACGTGCGTGATGTCGTCGACGTCGAGCCCACGCGCGGCGACGTCCGTGGCGACGAGCGTGCGCACCTTGCCGGAGTCGAAGCGCGACAGCGCCTGCTCGCGCTGCGCCTGGCCCTTGTCGCCGTGGATCGCGATCGCGTCCACGTCGTTGCGGCGCAGCTTCTCGACGAGGCGGTCCGCGCCGGCCTTCGTGCGGACGAAGACGAGCGCGAGGCCCCGTTCATCCTCGCGCAGCAGCTCGACGAGCGTCGAGACCTTCGTGTCCGCCGTGACCGGGACGAAGCGGTGATCGACCTCGCCGCTGCGGCGATCCGCCGGCAGCTCGCCTTCGAAGCGTGCGGGATAGTGCGTATAGCGACGTGCAAGCTCGCCGACCTCGCCGTCGAGCGTCGCGGAGAAGAACATCGTCTGGCGGTCGTCGCGCAGCTTGCGCACGAGACGATCGACCTGCGGCTTGAAGCCCATGTCGAGCATCCGGTCGGCCTCGTCGAGCACGAGCACCCTGACCGCGTCCAGCGAAAGCAGGCCGCGATCGACGAGATCCTGAAGCCGCCCCGGCGTCGCCACGATCACGTGCGCCGCCTTCGCCTCGGCGGCCTGGGCCTTCAACGGCACGCCGCCGTACACGGACGCGACCTTGACCGTGTCGCCGGCGATCAGCGCAAACTCCTCTGTCACCTGCACGCACAGCTCGCGCGTCGGCACGAGCACGAGCGCGGCGGGGCGGCGGTCGGACGGGTTCAGACGCTGCACGATCGGGATCGCGAACGCAAGGGTCTTACCCGAGCCGGTCGGGCTCTTGGCGAGCACGTCGCCGCCCCGGAGCGCCTCCGGGATCACGAGAGCCTGGATCTGGAACGGGGCAGCGATACCGCGGGCCGCAAGCAAATCGCTCACAGCCTCGGACACCCCGAGGGAATGAAAATCCGTCACTTGTCTCAACTCCTTCGGACATCGAGATCGCGTGTCCGAAAGGGGAAACGTGACCTCACGGGAATGCGGCCCATCCGCATTCCGTACGAGTCACGGTAGCAGGGGCTACAGACGTTCGCTGTCTTCGACGAGGCGCAACCGGTGCTCGAGCTGCGCGACGCGGAGCTCGAGCTCGTCGTACTCGTCGCGCGTGACGAGGCCGAGCTCGCGCGCGAGCTCCTGTGCGCGGCGCTTCGACCCCTCCCCCACGCGCAGCGCGTCGCCGCGCCAGCGCGAGCTCAGGTCGTCGAGCAGCGAGCGCGCCTCGTCGAGGCGCGGCCCGAGGAGCGCGAAGAGCCGCTCGAGCGCGTCGCTATCTGGCGCGGCCATGAGGACGCGCCTTCCGCCGCTGCCTGCGCCGCTCGCGCTTCGCCTCCGCGTCTCCGTCGGCGACGACGGCTTCGACGACGTCGACGGGAGTCGCAGGCGTCGGCTCGGCTGCCGCCGCCGCCTGGGCCGCGACGAGCACGCGGTCGCCGACCGATCCCTCGGTGACGTCCTGGCCCTTCCGCCGCGCGTAGTCCGGCTCGCGCTCCTTCCAGATCGTGACGAGCGGCGATGCGATGAAGATCGACGAGTAGGCGCCGGCGGTGACGCCGATCAGGAGCGCGAAGGCGAAGTCCTTGAGCGTCGAGCCCCCGAAGAAGAAGAGTGCGCCGACCGGCAGCAGCGTGATGAACGTCGTCGCGATCGACCGGCGGATCGTCTCCCAGAGCGAGACGTTCGCGATCGTCGCGAACGACGCGCGCCGCATGATCGGGATGTTCTCGCGGATGCGGTCGAAGATGATGATCGTGTCGTAGATCGAGTACCCGAGCACGGTCAGCACCGCGGCGACCGTCGATTCGGTCACCTCGCGTCCGGTCACCGAGTAGACGCCGACCGTGATGAGGACGTCGTGCAGCATGGCGGCGATCACCGGGATCGCGAATGCGAGGCCCTTGAACCTGATCGTGATGTAGAGCGTGATCACGAGCAGCGAGAAGAGAATCGCGATGATCGCGGAACGCGCAATCTGGCGGCCGAAGCTGGACGAGACGTTCTTGGTGCCCTCGCCGAACGCCTGCACGTTTTGCTTCAGCAGCTCGTCGAGCTTGTCCTGCTCGGTCGGCTTCAGCGTCTTCAGCCGGACCTGGAAGCTCTTGTAGTCCTCACCGTTACTCTGCGAGACGCCCTTGCCCTGCACGACCGCGTCCTTCTCGTGGCCAATGGCCGCGGTCTGGTCGCGCACGGTCGAGATGGGCGTGTACTTCGGCGTCTTGAACACGATCTGCACGCCGCCGCGGAAGTCGATGCCGAGGTTGAGACCCTTCGTCGACAGCGAGATCGCGCTGACGATCACCACGATCCCCGAGATCGCGAACCAGAGGTAGCGGCGCTTCATGAAGTCGATCTGCAGGAACCGGCCCCGCTGCGAGTGGCTCGCTCCCATGAAGCGCGGGTTCTCGAACCACTTGAAGCCGGCGAGCAGGCCGAGCATCGCGCGCGTCGCCGCGACCGCCGTGAGCAGCGAGATGACGGTGCCGATGAGCAGCATCAGTGCGAAGCCCTTGACGCCCGCCGTCGCGACCGCGAACAGGATGAGGGCGGTGATCGCGGTGACGACGTTCGCGTCGATGATCGTGTGGAGGCCCTTCGCATAACCCGCTGCGATCGCCGCGCGCACGGACTTGCCGGACCGTGCCTCTTCCTTGATGCGTTCGAACACGACGACGTTCGCGTCGGCCGCCACGCCGATGGTCAGGATCAAGCCGGCGAAGCCGGGCAGCGTCAGCGTGACGCCCAGGAGCAGGATGGCCGCGTACATGAACGCGGCGTAGATGCCGAGCCCGATCACCGCGACGAAGCCGAGGAAGCGGTAGAGGAAGAGCAGGAAGAGCGCGACGACGATGAGACCGCCGATGGCGGCGTTCTTCGCCTGGCCGAGCGAGTCCTTGCCGAGCGTCGCGGAGACGTCGGTGCGCTCGAGCGGGATGAAGTTGACGGGCAGCGCGCCGGTCTGCATGACGAGGGCGAGATTCTGCGCTTCCTTCAGACTCGCCATGCCGGTGATCTGCGCGCCGGTGCCGGCCGGGTTGATGCCGCCGCTGACGGACGAGTCGGTGTAGTCGATCCGCGGGAACGAGCGGATCTGGTCATCGAGGACGATCGCGAAGTGCTGCGGCGTGCCGCGGATCGAGCCTCGGACGGCCTCGTTCTTCGTCACCTTGAAGAACGCCTTGTTGCCCTTCCCTGTGAACTGCATCAGCACGACGGGATCGCCGGTCTGCGGGTCGAAGTCCTGCCGCGTGCCGGAGAGCTTCAGCTCGGTGCCGGTCATGTTCGGGTACGGCCCGTACTGGTCGTTCGGGTACGGGCCGTGCTTGAAGAGGTAGTAGTCGGTCTTGCCGGGCGGCGGCACGTCTCCGCCCGTGCCGTTCGGGCAGACCGCCGAGGTGTCGGACTGGCAGGTGATCACGACGGTGTTGTGCGGCACCGGGAGCACCTTGTCGCCCTTGGGGGCCTTGCCGCCGTATGCGTCGAGGAGACCGGCGTTCCCGGTGGTCGGATCGCGGTGCAGCGTCGGCGTCGGCCCGGCCTTCTTCACCCAAACCGTCGTCGTCTTCGTCTTCGCCTTCTTGCCGGTGCCCGTGGTCGAGGTCACCTTGACCGGCTTGAAGAGCACGTACGCGCTCGGCTGGCCCTTGTTGGCCGTCGCCTGCACACGCGTCAGCAGGTCATAGAGATTCCGGTCGGCGGCCGGGTCGCCCGAAGCGGTCACCGACGGCGGGACGAGCGCCGGCTCGAGGTCGTACAGCTCGAGCTGGGCTGTGCTGCCGATGATCTTCGCGGCGGCGTTCGGATCGTGCACGCCTGCGAGCTGGATGACGATCTGGTTGGAGCCCTGCTTGCGGATCTCGGGCGAGGCGACGCCGAGCTTGTCGATCCGCTGGCGCATGATCTGGACCGAGCGGTCGAGGTCGGACGGCGTCAGCTTGTGGCCGTGCGGCGGTGAAGCCTTCAGGACGACCTCGAGGCCGCCCTGCAGGTCGAGGCCCTTCTTCACGCCGCGGTGCGCGGGAGAGCCGGGCACGGCGAGCAAGGCGACGCCCACCAGGGCGGCCACGATCAGCAGGACCAGGATCAGGTTTGACCGGCGAGAGGTCACGCGCCGGAAGGTTAGCCGGGTTTCTCGGTCTCTCCGGGCTCGATTTCCGGCTCGACCTCCAC
>JAICTB010000259.1 GCA_025936595.1 Thermoleophilia bacterium
GAAGACGCACCTCTCGCTCTCTCACGATCCCAAGCTCCCGAATGCACCGACCGGGTTCACGGTCGGCGTCCGCGACCTGCGCGCCTATACCGGCGCGGGCTGGATCGTCGCGCTGTGCGGCGACATGCAGACGATGCCCGGGCTCGGAAAGACGCCGGCTGCGATGGATGTCGACATCGACGAGCACGGGGAGACGGTTGGCCTCTTCTAACGGCCTACGCTCCAACGGCAACGCGCCGCTCATCCGCGCCGAAGGGATCTGGAAGATCTTCGGGCGGAACGCGGGCAAGGTGATCGGCACGCCCGACGCGGACCTCTCACGCGGTGAGCTGCGCGAGAAGACGGGCTGCGTGGCGGCGGTTCGCGACGTCTCCTTCGAGGTGTGGCCCGGAGAGGTATTCGTCGTGATGGGCCTCTCGGGCTCGGGCAAGTCGACGCTCGTCCGCACGCTGATCCGCCTGATCGAACCGACGGCGGGCCGCGTCGAGCTCGATGGCCACGACGTGACCGCGGCGGACCGGAAGGAGCTCCTGCACCTGCGGCGCCACACGTCCTCGATGGTCTTCCAGCACTTCGGCCTGCTCGCGCACCGCAGCGTGATCGACAACGTCGCGTTCGGGCTCGAGGTGCAGGGCAAGCCCAAGGCGGAGCGGCTTGCCCGCGCGGCGGAGATCCTCGGGCTCGTCGGCCTCGAGGACGCGGCCAACCAGTTCCCGGACGAGCTCTCGGGCGGCATGCAACAGCGCGTCGGCCTGGCGCGGGCGTTCGCGGTCGATCCGAAAGTGATGCTCTACGACGAGCCGTTCAGCGCGCTCGATCCGCTCATCCGGCGCGACATGCAGGACGAGGTGATCCGCCTGCAGCACGAGACCGGCAAGACCATGGTCTTCATCACGCACGACCTGCCGGAAGCGCTTCGCCTGGGCGACCGGATCGCGATCATGCGCGACGGCCGGATCGTCCAGCTCGGGACGCCGGAGGATCTCGTCGGCTCGCCCGCGGACGACTACGTCTCGAACTTCGTGCGGGACATCCCGCGCAGCCACGTGCTGACGCTGCGGTGGATCATGCGCGACGCCGCGCCGGGCGAAGAGAACGGCCCGAGGCTCGACGTCGCGACCACCGTGCGCGCTGCGGTTCCGGTGATCGCCGGCAGCGAACGTCCCGTCTGCGCGATCGAAGGCGATCGCGTCGTCGGCGTGGTCGACAGGGAAGCGGTCCTCACCGCGATCGCGGGCGAGGGCGAATAGTGGCGGCCGTCGGCGCCGCGGCACACCGTCTCCCGCGGCCGGCCCCGTCGCAGTGGTGGCGCGGCAAGGCGGGCGCGACGCTTCTCGTCGTCCTCGCGATGCTGATCGCGTTCCTCGGGTGGCGCAACCACTGGGCGTGGCCCGCGGCACTGACGTGGAACTCGCTGTCGCCGCACCTCGACCGGTTTCAGGTCTGGTTGAGCGACAACCGCAACCTGCCGCACCCGAACATCGTCTTCCGTGTCTTCAACGGCTTCGCGTCGTTCCTCGACGACCTCGTGTCGTGGCTGACCTCGCTCTTTCACAAGCTGCGCTGGTCCGGCACGACGACGCTCGGCACCCTCGTCGTGCTGCGCTTCGGCGGCCGCAAGGCAGCGTTCGGGACGCTGCTCGCGTTCGCGAGCTTCGCCGCGCTCGGCCTCTGGGAGGAGAGCGTCGAGACATTCGCCCTCATGTTCTCCGCCGTCGGCCTGTCGCTCGCGGTCGGCATGCCGCTCGGGGTTCTCGCAGGCCGCTCGGTCCGCTTCCGCCGGACGATCACGCCGGTGCTCGACGCGATGCAGATCGTGCCGGCGTTCGCCTACCTGATGCCGGTGGTGATCCTGTTCTCGGTGGGGCCGGGAGCGGCCGTCGTCACGACGATGATCTACGCCGTCCCGCCGGCAATTCGCATCACCGCGCTCGGCGTGAGCGGCGTGCCGGCGAACACGGTCGAAGCGGCGACCGCGCTCGGCGCGACGCGCTGGCAGGTGCTCGCGAAGGTGCAGATCCCACTGGCACGCCGCATGTTGCTCCTGTCGGTGAACCAGACGATCCTCTTCGCGCTCTCGATGGTCGTGATCGCGGGGCTCATCGGGGGCGCCGGGCTCGGGGATGCGGTCACGAACGGCCTCTACACCGATCCCGCGCGCGCCGTGCTTGCCGGTGCGGCGATCGTGATCATGGCAATCGCGCTCGACCGGGCGACCGAGGCGATGGCCAATCGCACCGATCCCGCGCAGCGCCATCTCACGGCCGAGAAGTCCCGCGCGCTTCGCATCTTCACCGCCGGGTGCGCGGCCGCCGTCGGGCTCGCGGTCGGGCTCGGTTACGCGTTCGGTGCCGGCGGCGACTGGTCGCGCTGGACGGCGCAGGACTGGTTGCGCAACTACATCCAGCACGCGCTCGACTACATCCAGAACCCGGGGACGTTTCTCTTCCGCGACCTGACGAACCCGACCGGCAACTTCATCGTCGAGCACGGCATCCAGCCGCTGCGGTCGTTCTTCATCGAGACGCCGTGGCCGGCGACCTTCCTCGGCCTCGTGCTGATCGCGTTCCTGATCAGCGGGCGCCGGCCGGCGCTCGTCGCGGCGGTCATGCTGGCGATCGTCGGTCTCGTCGGCGAATGGGCGACGGCGATGGACACGTTCTCGCAGGTGCTCGTCGCGACGCTCCTGACGGTGATCGTCGGCTTCGTGCTCGGGGTGTGGGCCGCCGAGAGCGCGCCCGTCGCGAAGACGCTGCGCCCGATCAACGACGTGCTGCAGACGCTGCCTCAGCTCGTCTACATCATC
>JAICTB010000234.1 GCA_025936595.1 Thermoleophilia bacterium
AGTTCGAGCGGGACCTGAAGAAGTTCTTCCACCGCTCCGTGCCCGTCTGGATCACCGAGTACGGCCACGAGACGAAGCCGGCGGAGAAGCACGGCGTGACGCTCGCGCAGCAGGCCGCCTACGCGAAGCAGGCGCTCGGGATCGCGCGCAAGGACCCGAACGTGCAGATGTTCATCTGGTTCGTGTTCCGGGACACGAAGGGCAACCCGTGGCAGAGCGGCCTGTATGCCCAGAACGGCGCGCAGAAGCCCGCGTTCGACGCCTTCGGAGCGGTTGCCCGTCTGATCGACGGCTCGCTCTCGACGACGAAGGCCGGCGTTCCGCCGCGCGTCAAGATGTTCGTGCCGTATCTCGCGCACTATTCGGCGCCGGGATCGCTGATCGGCATGACGTACGTGGTGTACGACCGCGGCGCGACCGTCGCCGTCGGCCAGCCGACCGCGACGCTCGCGCCCGACCAGTCGATCACGTTCGTCCCCGACTTCAAGCCGATCAAGAAGCACACGTACACGATCGTGTCGGAGGCGAACGAGGCGAACGGGCACGACGAGTCCCGCACCGCGATGGTGACAGTCAACTAGCAGCCACGAGTCGTAACACCACCGCGACGGCACCGACGGCGGCCGCGACGCCGATCGCCGCGAGCACGACGCCCGCTGACGCCGCGACAGCTGCCGTCGCGAGCAGCAGGAAGTTCACGAGCAGCGCGACGCACGCCAGCCCGGCGAGCGTCGCGCTGCGGCGTACGAGCAGCGCACGCTCGGAGCGGATCCGGGCGTCGTGCTCGATCGACCACGTGGCGAGCTCGGCGGCGACGAGCAGCATGACGCCGACCGCGGCAGCCCAGCCGTCGACGAGCGAGCGGCCCTCCCGTCCTGCGAGATAGCCCGCGCCCGTGAGCAGCACCGCCCACGGAACGGTGGCCGGCCAGCGCAGGGCGATCCCGACTGCGAGCAGCACGACACCGAGTGCTCCACCGGCGAGTGCGGCGGGCTCGAGCCGTCCTGCCGTCGAAACCGCATAGACGGCGGCCGCGCCGAGCACGAGGAGCGCCAGCCCCGCTGTGACTACACGCGCGCGTGCCGGGCGTAGCGCCTGTATGCCCGCACCTCCTCGAGAACGGCTTCCAGCGGCGATCCCTCGCGCCACTCGGCGACGGCGACTCCCGCGCGCTGCAGGCGATGGCGGAGCGCATCGCGCCGCAGCGTCCAGATGTCGTAGGCGACCTGGTCGATCCCGCCCGACGGCCGAATCGTGAACGGCACCGGTGAGACATCGACCACCGCGAGGTCGTAGCGGCGCGCTCGCAGGTCGAGCAGAGCTCCCACGGAACGTCCGTCGAGGAGCGGCGAGAGTGCGATCACCAGGGCGTTCGGCGGCAGCGTGCGCGGCGGGATGACGTCGATCTCCTTCCAGTAGTAGGAGAGGACGATCTGTGTGTCGAGCAGCGCATCGACCACGCGGTAGAGCTGCACGTGCCCCGTTCCGGGCACGAGCCAGCGGAGGATGCCGCCGAACCCGATCAGCCCGACGCGGTCGCGGCGGCGGACATAGGCGTCCGCGAGCGCCGCCGTCGCCCGCACCGCGAGATCGAGCGTGCCGGCGCCGCCGCGCCGCGCCTCTGCGAAGGAGTCGACGAAGAGGATCACGTCGGTGTTGCGCTCCGGATGGCTCTCGTTCACCCACAGCTCGCTGCGTCGCGCGCTGGCCCGCCAGTTGACGCGCTTCAGCGGGTCGCCCGCCGCCCAGAGTCGGATGTCCGCGAATTCGATCCCTTCGCCCTTGCGCCGCGCGACCTCGTTGCCGGAGAAGAGCTGTGTCTCGCGCGGTTGCACGATGCGGCGCAGCACCTCCTCGCGTGGATACGTCCGGAGCTCCGGACGGGTTGGCGCACTCGTCTCCCACACGAGGAAGCCGAGCGGGTCCCTCGCCCGCGCATATGCCGGCCCGAGCAGATGGCCGCCCCAATGCGCGGCGCGAAGCGTGAACTCGAGCTCGCGCCGCTCACCCGCCGCGAGGCGGAGCGCCACCGGGTTGCCGCCGTCTGCGAGCTCCACGCCACGGGGCAGTCGCAGATAGAGGTCGAGCCGGTCGACGGGCGTCAGCGACGAGACGACGACGCTCGCACCGACCTCGTCGCCTTCGAGCACGCGTTCGCTGGCCAGCTCGACTGCGATCTCGAGCTGCGGCGGCGTCGCGAGCGCGAGCCCGACGGCGAGCGCGAGCAGGAACGGAGCGGTCAGCGCGACGAGCTCCGGCCGCCCGAAGACGAGCGCGCCCAGCAATCCGAATGCGGAGAGCGCTGCATAGCTCGCCAGCTTCGGGCTTGCGTAGCGCGTCACGCCACCGGCCGCCTTCGAGGCGTGACGAGGGTCACGCGCGGGCGAGGTCTTCGGCGGCCGGGGTCGGCACGGTGTCGAGGCGCTCGCGCACGACGTCCTCGGCGGAGATCCGCTGCACCCACAGCTCGGGCCGCAGCGTGAGCCGGTGCGCGAGCGCGGGCACGGCGATCGACTTGACGTCGTCGGGTGTGACGTAGTCGCGGCCGTCGAGCGCGGCACGGGAGCGCGCGAGCTTCAGCAGTGCGAGTGATCCGCGAGGCGAGGCGCCGACCTGGATCGACTGTGCGTCGCGCGTCGCGGCGACGACGTCCACCATGTAGCGCCCGACCGGCTCGGAGACGTAGACGCCCTCGATCGCGCGCTGCATCTCGAGCAGCGTCTCGCGATCGACGAGCGGCGACAGGGCGAGCTCGTCGGTGCCGCGCTCGGTGCGGTTCGTGAGCATCTGCCACTCGTCGTCGCGGGCGGGATAGCCGACCGACATCCGCAGCAGGAACCGGTCGAGCTGCGCCTCGGGCAGCGGATAGGTGCCCTCGTACTCGATCGGGTTCTGCGTCGCGAGCACGAGGAACGGCGGGCCGAGCCGGCGCGTCTCGCCCTCCGTCGTCACCTGCCGCTCCTGCATCGCCTCGAGCAGGGCGGCCTGTGTCTTCGGCGGAGCGCGATTGATCTCGTCAGCAAGCAGCAGGTTCGCGAAGATCGGGCCGGGGCGAAACTCGAAATCCGCCTCGCGCTGGTTGAAGACGGACGAGCCGGTCACGTCCGCCGGCATCAGATCCGGCGTGAACTGGATCCGCGAGAATTCGAGCGACGTCACCTGCGCGAAGGACCGGGCCATGAGCGTCTTCGCGAGACCCGGGTAGTCCTCGATCAGAACGTGCCCGTCGGCGAGCACGCCGAGCAGCAGCAGCTCGAGCGCGTCGCGCTTCCCGACGACGACCTTCTCGATCTCGTCGAGGAGCCGGTTCGACAGGCGGCTGACCTCTTCCAGCGTCATCGGCCCATCTTCTCAAGGTCGGAGACGAGCGCGCGCAAATCGCTCTGCGTGATGCCGGGGGCGAAGCGGTCCGCGGGCTCCGGTCGATCGGGGCGGAGAAGCTCCCACCAGCGACCGAGCGTCTCCGGCGAAGCCGACCGGCCGCCCCGCTGGAGGCGGCACTGTGCGATCTCGCGCAGGTGCGGCAGCAGCCGCATGTGCAGGTCGTACGCCGACGCGGTCGCGAGCGTCACCTGCCGCTCCATGCGCTCCAGGTCCGCGATCGAGGCTTCCGGCGGCCCCGATTCGGCGAG
>JAICTB010000164.1 GCA_025936595.1 Thermoleophilia bacterium
CTGCGCTCGCCGGCCATCCCGGCGTCTGGGGCTGGGACCTCGGGAACGAGAACTCGAACTGCACGCTGCCGCCCGATCGGCGCGCCGGCGAGGCATGGCTCGAACGCATGTCGACGGCGCTCAGACGAAGCGACCCCGGACGGCCGGTCACGATCGGCCTGCACATGGAGGACCTCGAAAACGACCGCCTGATCGGCCCGGCCGAGGCGGCACGCTTCTGCGACGTCGTCTCGATGCACGGCTACCCGATCTACGCCGACTGGGCGGCCGGCCCGACCGATCACGAACTGGTCGCCTTTCTCGCCGAGATCACGCGCTGGCTCGCCTCCGGCGCACCGGTGCTCTTCGAGGAGTTCGGCCTGCCGACCGCGCCGGGCGCGACGGCCGCCGACCCGGGGAGCGGCGTGCTCGACGAGGAGGCGGCAGCGGTCTACACCGGTCGAGCGCTCGACGGTCTTCGCGAGGCCGGCTGCATCGGCGCGTTCCTCTGGTGCTTCAGCGACTACGTCTCCGAGCTCGCGGCGGTGCCGCCGTTCGACGCCGCACCGCACGAGCTCGGCTTCGGGCTCTGGCGGGCGGACGGCACCCCCAAACCTGCGGTCGCCCAGGTGGCTGCTCGTGCCGGCGCCCCCTGCGTGCCGGCGCGCAGCCCGGGCGCCTGGCTCGACATCGATGCGGCGACGTTCGACGAAGACCGGCGCTTCCACCTCGCACGGCTGTACGAGAGGTTCCGTGCGAGCGACGCGGGTACGCGATATGATCGATCGAACGAAACGGAGGCGGTCGATCAACGCACTGGATGAAACTCTCTCCGATCGTGTCGACGAGCTGATCCGCGCTCACAGAGGGCAGCGGCTCCTGTCGACAACCGGGTCGCAGACGGCGCTCGCGGAGCTCGCGGCGCGGATCGAAGGCCTCGAGAAGGCTGTCCGAGAGATAGCCGTCGAGATCCAGAGGTCCCGCGTCCCGTAACGGGGCAGCCGCTACGCTGGAGTCCGGCCGGTCGTGCCGGCAGCGATGTTGCGAGTCTCGCGCATCTGGCAGAAGGGACGGGAGAGGCTGTGCGTACCGCGATCTTCTCGACGTTCCCACCCCGCGCCTGCGGGATCGGCACGTTTTCGTTCGACCTTCGTGCGGCGTTGCTGGACGTCCCCGACGTGGACGACGTGAGCCTGCTCGTCGTCGTCGACGAGCCTTCGAGCCCTCAGCGGCCGGAGATCCTGCAGACGGTCTCCCAGGGCGCGCGGGGCGACTACGTCCGTGCCGCCCGCTCGCTCGGCCGCACCGACGTCGACGTGGTGCTGCTGGAGCACGAGTACGGCATCTTCGGCGGGCGGGACGGTGAGTACGTGCTCTCGTTCGCGCGCGAGCTCGCGCAACCGCTCGTCGTCACGTTGCACACCGTGTCCTCGTCGCCGACACCACATCAGCTCGAGGTTCTGACGGCCCTGTGCGACGAGGCCGAGCGGGCGATCGTGATGACCGAGACGGCCCGTCGGCTCCTGGTGGAGATCGGCGCGTGCGCCGAGGAAAAGGTCGTGGTCGTCCCGCACGGTGCCCCGACGCAGCTCGGCACGGCCCGGGCCGAGCTCGACGCGGGCCGCCGGCCGCACTACGTGCCCCCCGCCGTCGGCGGATACGAGCGGATGGAGTCGCGTTTCCTCCTGTCCACCTTCGGGTTGATCTCGCCCGGAAAGGGGCTCGAGGTGGTGCTCGACGCCCTCCCGGGAATCGTCGAGCGCCACCCGGAGGTGCTCTACGTGATCGCGGGACGCACACACCCGCAGATTTCCCGGCGGCAGGGCGAGGAATACCGCCTGATGCTCGAGCGGCGCATCCTCGATCTCGGGCTCGCCGAGCACGTGCAGCTCGACGATCGGTTCCTCGCGATCGACGAGCTCGCGGACCTCCTTGCCGCGACGGACGTGTTCGTGACGCCGTACACGAATCGGGAGCAGACATCGTCTGGCGCTCTCACCTTCGCCCTCGCAGCCGGCTGCGCGGCGGTCTCGACTCCGTACTGGTACGCAGAGGACGTGCTCTCCTCCGGCGCGGGAACGCTCGTCGACTTCGGCGATCCGGACGCGCTCGGCGCGGCGGTTTGCAACTACATCGAGCGTCCCGGGACGTTCACGGCTGCACGTCGCGAGGCGGCGCAGGTCGGCGCGACGTTCGGTTGGCCGTCGGTTGCCGACGCGACCGCCGCCGTCCTGAGCGAAGCGGTGCGCGCGGCGCCGCGCCGCACGCCCATTCCGGATCTCGGCCTGGAGCTGTCGGAGGTCCGCACGGATCACCTGTTGACGCTCGTGGACGACTGCGGCGTCATCCAACACGCCTACGGCGTGATCCCGAACCGCCACTCCGGGTACTGCGTCGACGACGTCGCGAGGCTCGCGGTCGTCGCGCTCGAGCTCGAGCGCCGCACCGGCGATCGGCTCTGGGCCGCCGTCCTCTACCGCTCGCTCGCATTCCTCGGCGACGCAACCGATCAGGCCGGGACGGGCATGCGCAACTTCATGAGCTACGACCGTCAGTGGCTCGACGAGCCGCACGTGGGCGACCACGTCGGCCGCTCGATCTGGGCGCTCGGCGACGTGCTCAGGACGGCGTGGGTCCCGGCGCTCGTGGATCCGACCCAGCGGTTGCTCGCGACGCTCGTCCGCACGCTCGACCGCGACCTCTCTCTTCGAACGGCCGCGTACACGACGCTCGGCCTGGCTCGACTCGACGCCGACCGGCTCTCCGACGACGCGCGGCGGCTACTCGATCGGTGCGTGGAGCAACTCGAGCACGCCTACGAGACTCATGCCGGTGACGGCTGGTCGTGGTACGAAGACGCCCTGACCTACGACAACGCGCGACTACCGCAGGCGCTGATCGTCGGCGGCGCAGCGCTCGGCCGGCCGGAGGCGGTCGCGGCGGGACTGAGCTCGCTCCAGTGGCTCGGTGACGAGTGCGGGCTCGCGGACGGTCTGCTGCGAATGCCCGGGCACCATGGCCGCCGGCGGGACGAGCCTGCGCCCGGGCTCGGGGACGAGCAGCCTCTCGACGCGTCTGCGTTCGTCGAGGCCGAGCTGTCTGCCTTCGCCGTCACCGGCGACGCCGGTCACGGAAGGCGCGCCCAACGAGCCTTCGAATGGTTCCTCGGCCGAAACCGCGTCGGGCGTCCGCTCTACGACTTTGCGACCGGCGGCTGCTGTGACGGCCTCGAGGAGGACGACGTCAATGCGAATGAGGGAGCCGAGTCGACGCTCGCTTTCCATCGCGCGCAGCTCGTGCTGGATGCCGCGGGGCTCCCGCGCGTCCTCCGTGCTGCGCCGTCGATGAACGCCGAGTCGATGAAGACCCCCGCGTGACCGTCGACCGCGAGCTCTTCGTCCGGCATCCCGCGAACCCGATCCTGACGGCGGCGGACTGGCCGTCCACCGTGAACGTGGTGTTCAACCCGGCCGCGGTCGAGGTCGCCGGCGAGACGGTGCTGCTCGCCCGGGTCGAGGCGCGCACGGGGATCTCGCATCTGACCGTCGCGCGATCTCCGAACGGCGTCGACCAGTGGCGCATCGGGCCCGAGCCGCTGCTCGCACCGCGCGCGGGCGTCGACGGCGAGGAGTGGGGATTCGAGGACGCCCGAGCCGTCTGGGTCGAGGAGCTCGGAACGCATGTGATCACCTGCACGGCGTACGGCCACGCGGGACCTGCGGTCTTCCTCGCCACCACCGAGGACTTCGACTCCGTCGAGCGCGTCGGGATCGTCGTCGCACCGGAGGACAAGAACGCGGCGCTCCTTCCCGAGCGTGTCGGTGGCAAGTGGATCCTCTTCCATCGCCCCACCTCGGGCTTCGCGTCGGCCCGAGCCGGCATCGCCCTGTCGCGTTCCTCGGATCTCCGAAGCTGGAGCGCGCCCGAGGTCGTGATGCAGCCGCGCGAGGGCGCCTGGTGGGACTCGATGCGGATCGGGATCGGGCCGCCCCTGCTGAAGACAGCGCACGGTTGGCTGCTCGTCTACCACGGCGTCAAGGAGACGGTGGCTGGGCCGATCTACCGCGTCGGCCTTGCGCTGCTCGATCTCGAGGAGCCGACCCGCGTTCTCCACCGCACCCCGGGCTGGGTGCTCGGGCCGCACGAGTCGTACGAGCGTGAGGGGGACGTACCGAACGCGATCTTCCCGTGCGGGCTGATCCACGACAGTGCGTCCGGGCAGCTGCGTCTGTACTACGGAGCGAGCGACACCTCGATCTGTCTTGCCACGGGCGCACTCGACGACGTGCTCGAGACCGTGCTCGCCGCGCCGGCGGGCCGCTAGCTTCGCGAGTGAACGAGCCTCAGCCTCGTTCGATCTGGCTGCCGCCGACGATCGCGTCGCGGCCGTCCGGGTAGCGCACCCATGCCTTGTGCGTCCCGTCGTAGTCCGGGCCGAAGAGAATCAGCGTCGCCTCTTGCCCGCGCACGCGGCACCGCTCGGTGCCTTCCGGATCGACACCGCGCCAGATGCGGATGAACGGGTTTTGCTCCCATTCCTCGCCGATCGTCGAGGGGAGCGTGTGCCCCGGATGGATGCGCGTTTCGTGGGGCAGCGACATGAGCTTGTTCATGATCGAGTCGACCTGATTCGCATACCCGTCCGGGCCGCCGTTGCCGGTCCCGCCGACCGTTCTCTTGAACAGGCAGTCGCCCGTGAGGCAATCGGTCTCGTTCACGAGCAGCGCGTGATGGTCGAGCGCATGGCCCGGCGTCGGGATCGCGCGAATCTCGAGCGAGCCGGAGCGGATCGGCGCCGTGTAGGACCGGACCACAGGCACGCCGAAGCGCGCGCCGAGCTCGTCGATACGGGCGACGTGATCCATGTCGCCGTGCGTGACGAGCACGTGCGTGATCGCGATCCCGTGCGCGTCCACCGACGCGAGCAACGGCTCCTCGACGCCGTTCGAGTCGACGAGCACGCCGTGCCCGCCCTCGCCGTCTGCGACGAGGTAGGCGTTCGACGTCCAGGTCGGATGCTCTGCGCGCTCGACAATCACGAGAACTCGATCACGCTCCGGATGCCGTCCTGCGCCTCCATCAGCTCGAAGCCGCGGTTCACCTCGTCGAGCGAGATGCGGTGCGAGATGAACGACCCGGCGTCGAACTCGCCGGCGAGCCAGCGCTCAACGAGCGCGGGGACGCCGTCGCGCCCCTTGACGCCTCCGAACGACGAGCCGGCGACCCGGCGGCCGGTGATCAGGTAGCGCGGCACGATGTCCAGCGTCTCCCCCTTGCCCGCGACGCCCGCGACCGTGCAGAGCCCCCACCCCATCCGCGCCGATTCGACCGCCTGCCGCATCACCTCGACGTTCCCCGTCGCCTCGAACGTGTAATCGGCGCCGAAGCCGCCCGTCGACTCGACGATCCGCTCGACGGTGTCTGGCCC
>JAICTB010000276.1 GCA_025936595.1 Thermoleophilia bacterium
CCGGCATGGGCGCCGGCCTCACCTGGGGCTCGGCGTTGATCGAATGGACACACGAGACGACTGGAGCGGCCGCATGACGAAGATCGCGTTCATGTTCCCCGGGCAGGGGTCGTTCGCGGCGGGGATGGGCAAGGACGTCGCTTTCGCGGTTCCCGAGGCGATGGCGGTCTACGACGAGGGGAGCGAGGCGTCCGGCATGGACCTGCGGGAGCTGTGCTTCGAGCGCCCGGTGGAGGAGCTCGTCGAGACGGAGGTGCAGCAGCCGGCGCTCGTCGCCACCTCGCTCGCGCTCGACGCGGCGCTGCGCACGCGCGGCATCCTTCCGAACGTCGTCGTCGGCCACTCGGTCGGCGAGTTCGCCGCGCTCGGCTCGGCGCAGGTGCTTGCCGCGCGCGCGGCGATCGGGCTCGTGCGCGAACGCGGTCTCGCGATGGCGGAGGCCGCGAAGGAGCACCCAGGCTCGATGGCGGCGATCCTCGGTCTCGCCGACGAGGCGGTCGAGGCGCTCTGCCGGAAGATCTCGAACGTGTGGCCGGCGAACTACAACTGCCCGGGCCAGCTCGTCATCTCGGGCGAGACGATGTCGGTCGACGAGGCCTGCGTCGAGGCGGAGCGCGAGGGAGCACGCCGCGCGATCCGCCTGCGCGTCTCCGGCGCGTTCCATTCGCCGCTCGTCGCGCGGGCCGCGGACAGGCTTCGTCCTGCCGTCGAGCGCGTGCACCTGAGCGAGGGGCGCGCGGCTTTCATGTCGACCGTCACCGCGAAGGTCGAGGACGCACAGCGCTACAGCGAGCTCTTGATCGAGCAGCTGACCTCTCCCGTGCGGTTCACGCAGGCGGCGCGGGAGCTGATCAACCAGGGAGTCACGACGTTCGTGGAGGTCGGGCCCGGCAACGTGCTCGGCGGTTTACTGAAGAGGATCGACAGATCGGTACGGGTCTTCTCGGTCAACGACCTGAAATCGCTCGACGAGGCCACCGAGGCCCTTGGCTGAGCGGTCGACCGGGTTCGCGTCGCTCGAAGGCAAGCTCGCACTCGTCACCGGCGCCTCGCGCGGGATCGGGCGCGCGATCGCGACCGAGCTCGCCGCGGCGGGCGCCGAGCTCGTGCTCGGCTACCGCTCCGGCAAGGACGAGGCGGACGAGCTCGCATCGGAGCTCGGAGCGCGCGCGATCCAGGCGGACGTCTCGTCTCCCGGCGACGCGAAGCGGCTCGTCGAGGAGGCGGGTGACGTCGACGTCCTCGTCAACAATGCCGGCCTGACACGAGACGGCCTGCTCGCGCGGATGTCCGACGACGACTGGCGCATCGTGCTCGAGACGAACCTCAGCTCCGTCTTCTACACGTGCCGCGCCGTGACGCGGCCGATGATGAAGAAGCGGCGCGGCGCGATCGTGAACATCAGCTCCGTCGTCGGCGTACACGGCAACTGGGGCCAGACGAACTACGCGGCGTCGAAAGCGGGCATCATCGGCTTCACGAAGTCGCTCGCGCGCGAGCTCGGGTCACGCAACATCCGGGCCAACGTCGTCGCGCCCGGGTACGTCAAGACGCAGCTCACGGACGTGCTGCCGGAGGAGGCGACGGCGGCGATGATCCAGGCGACGCCGCTCGCCCGGGTGGCGGAGCCGGAGGAGATAGCGGGAGCGGTACGCTTCCTCGCTTCCGACGACGCGGCGTTCATCACCGGCGAGGTGCTGCTCGTCGACGGCGGATTGGGAATGTGATGAGCAGACGTGTGGTGATCACAGGGCTCGGCATGGTCAGCCCGCTCGCGAACGACGTGCAGACGTCGTGGTCGCGCCTGCTCGCGGGCGAGAGCGGCGCGGCCGAGATCACCGCGTTCGATCACACGGACTACAACGTGCACTTCGCGTGCGAGCTGAAGGACTTCGACCCGACGGTGTGGGTCGAGCGGAAGGCGTCGCGCCGCATGGACCGCTTCGCGCAGATGATCCTGGCGGCGGCGCGGCAGGCGGAGAGCGACTCGGGCGTCGATGTGGCCGGCGCCCCCGACCGCTTCGGTGCGTCCATCGCCACCGGGATCGGCGGCCTGCACAGCTACCAGGAGTGCTACCACGTGCTCCTGACCCGCGGCCCCGACCGCGTGAGCCCGTTCTCGATCCC
>JAICTB010000106.1 GCA_025936595.1 Thermoleophilia bacterium
CAGGTACGCGCCGACGACGAGCCAGACGAACAGGTTGAGCGAGCCGGCCCAGGTCGACCAGGGGAAGGCGCCCGCGTGCGCCGCCTGCGCCCCGAGGAGCGCGGTCTGTGCGAGCCACCCGAGCCGCACGCCCCACGTGGCAGCCCGCGAGGTGCGAACGGTCGCGTAGGCGAAGGCCGCCTCGCCGTAGCCGAGCACGGCCGGCCAGAAGAGCACCTCAGCCACGGTTGCGCGCCTGCTCGACGAGCTCGCCCAGCTGCCGCTGCAGGCGCTGGAGCTTGGCCGCGACGATCGCGACCCAGAGGAGCAGCGTGACGAAGACGACGAGGTACGCCGCCGCCACGTACTGCCACTCGGATGGAGGGCTGCTCGTCACGCCAGCAGCTCGCGCAGCTCCCGCAGGTGCGCGTCGATCCGCTTGCCGGCGAGCTCGACGCGGTAGAGCGTCGCGAAGACCGCGAGCACGGCGGCGAACGAGACGCAGAACGTGAGGAACTGCGCGCCCGTCATCTGCGGGCCATGGGAGTTGAACACGACCGGATGAATGAAGTTCTGCGAGAGCCGGATCGCGAGGAACGAGACGGGAATCAGCACCACGCCGAAGAGCGCATAGACGGCGCTCATGTTCGCGCGCGACGCGCCGGCGTCGACGGAGAAGCGCAGCATGAAGTACGCGCAGTAGAAGAGGAAGAGCACGAGAAAGAGGACGAGCTGGTTCTCGCCCCACGACCACCACACGCCCCAGGACGCTTTCGCCCAGATCGAGCCCGTGATGAGCGTCAGCGCGCCGAACATGACGCCCTGATGGATGGCGACGTAGCTCTCGGTGTCAGCGCGCGCGTCGCGGCTGCGCAGGTAGCGGAGAGCCTTCCAGGCGCCCCAGCCGAAGCAGACGTACGAGGTGAGCGCGATCGGGACGTGGAAGTAGAAGATGCGCTGCGAGAAGCCCTGGTCGGCGTCGGACGGCACGTAGAAGAAGACGAGCGCGACCGCGAGGCCGACGAGCGCGGCGGTGGCGACGGCGAGTGCGTGCGTCTTCACCGTGGGAATCGTAGACCTAGACCTCTGCGACGACGTACTCGAACGTGGCCCACGCGAGCACGACGAAGATCGCGTCGTACAGCACGAGGAACCAGAGGTAGCCTCCCACGCCGCCGACGACGATCGGGATCGCCATCGGCAGGAAGAGGAGCGGCAGGAGGAGCTCGCGGGCTCGCCCCGCGACCGCCATCGCGCCGAAGAGCGTGCCGACGGCCGCGATCCCGAGGTCGGCCAGCGCAACCGCGACGACGGTGCGGCCCCCGATGCCCGAGAAGAACGCGGCGAAGGCCGGCAGCGCGACGACCTCCGCGGCGGCGAGGAACGCCAGCACGGCGAGCGACTTCGCGAGCCAGATGGCGCTGCGGTCGCACGGCGCAAGAACGAGCGCGTCGAACATGCCCTGCTCGCGCTCGGCCACGAACGCCCGGGTCAGCCCGAGGAGCGCGGTGAAGATCAGCGCCGACCAGAGGAGGCCGAGCGCCGCGGTGTGACCGGCGCCGCGCGGCAGCGCGAAGTGGAAGATCGTCAGCGCGGCAAGCACGAACAGCAGCATCGAGGGCAAGGTCTCCTTCGCCCGCAGCTCCAGCAGCAGGTCCTTCCGGGTCAGCGCGACCACATCCGAGAGGTACGTCATCGCTCCCGCTCCCGTGGCTGCCCGTAATAGCTCACGCGAACGCCAGCCGCTGGGTCGCGCGCGCTTCGACACGCTGCGGCTCATGGGTCGCAACGACGTGCGTGCGCTCCTCGCCGAGCAGGTCGTCGAGAAGCGCGGCGCCCTGCGCGTCGAGCGCGTTGTACGGCTCGTCGAGCAGGAGCAGCTGCGGGTCGTGAAGCAACACGCGGCAGAGGCCGAGGCGCTGCTGCATCCCACGCGAGAACGTCGACACGCGCTCGTGACGCACGTCCCAGAGGCCGAAGCGCTCGAGCAGCATGCCGATGCGCTCGCCGCGCTCCGGCAAGCGGTAGAGACGGCCGAAGAGCGTCAGGTTCTCGAGTGGCGTCAGCTCGCGGTAGACGAGCGGGTCGTGGCCGAGGTAGCCGATCGTGTGCCGCTCGGGCCGGCGCAGCTCGCCCGAGGTCGGTGCGGCAAGCCCCGCGAGCACGCGCAGGAGCGTCGTCTTGCCGGAGCCGTTCGGGCCGGTCACGAGCAGGAACGCGCCGTCCGCGAGCTCGACGTCCACGCCCCGGAAGACACGCCGGTCGCCGTAGCGCATTGCGAGCGCGCGCGCCGCGATCACCTCCGGTACACCTCGGCGGCCGCGCGATGAAAGCCGTCGGGCTGCCCTGCGGCGACGAACGCGGCAGCGATCTCGTCCATCTCGCCCGCCCAGCGCCAACCTTTCGAGGCGGCGGACCGCTCCGCACGCGCCAGCCGCTCGTGCAGCTCCGGGATCGACTCGCTCCATTCGGCAAGGAGCGGCGCCTCGACGCCGTAGTGCCGCGCGACGTCGCGAATCGCGAGCAGCAGGGCGGCGGAGCCCTTCGACCACGCGGCGTACGCCATCTTCAGCGCCGAGGCGTCCCTGACGATCCTCGCCTCGAGGAGGGTGCCGTCGAAGAGCGATGCGACCTCCGCCGCCCGTGCACCCGACAGATAGAGGCGCGTGCCCGGTTCCCGGGGCGGGCCGCCGACGATGCCGCCGTCCACGAACGCCGGCTGCAGCGTTCCGATCTCGCGCGAGGTGGCGGGCGAGACGGCGTTCGCGTCCACGTACAACCCGCCGAAGCCGCGCGCGGCGCGGGCAACCTCGAGCGCCACGTGCGGCGGGCAGATCGAGAGCACGAGACCGGATTGCCGCACGAGGTGCTCGACGGTCCCGACGTCCCGGAACGCAACGGCGCGGGCGCGCGTCTCGTCGCTCCGCCCGTCGGATGCCCAGAGCACGTCGTGGCCGTTGCCGACGAGCAGGTCGCCGATCGCCGATCCCATCTCGCCGGGGTGGAGCAGCCCGACGTTCACAGAACGTCCGCGAGCACGAACGCGAAGAAAGCGACGGAGATGACGCCGTTCATCGTGAAGAACGCCGCGTCCAGCCGGCGCAGGTCGCCTGGCCGGACGAGCGAGTGCTCGTAGAAGAGGAGCGCGGCGACACTCACGACCCCGAGCCAGTAGGGAAGCCCCACGTGAAGCCCGGCGCCGGCAGCGATCAGCAGCACGACGGTCGCAAGGTGCAGCAGGCGTGCACCTGCGAATGCGCCGCGCTCGCCGAACCGCGTCGCCCAGGAATGAAGGCCCTGCTCGCGATCGACGTCCACGTCGAAGAGCGCGTAGAAGAGATCGAAGCCGGCGACCCACGCGGCGACCGCCGCGCCGAGCGCCCACGCCTGCCACGGCAGCTGCCCCTTGATCGCCGCCCAGGCGCCGACGGGCGCAAGTCCGTCGACCGCGCCGAGCCAGAGGTGGCAGAGCCACGTGAAGCGCTTGAGGTACGGATAGACGACGAATGCGGCGACGGGGATCGGCGAGAGCCAGCGCACGAGCGGGTCGAGCTGCCACACCGAGACGGCATAGAGCGCGAGCGCGCTCGCGCAGAACATGAGCACGTCCTTCGCCGACAGCGCTCCCGACGGAAGCTCGCGCGTCGCGGTGCGCGGGTTCAACGCGTCGACGCGCGCGTCGATCAAGCGGTTGAGCGCCATCGCGAGCGAGCGCGCCCCGACCATCGCCAACGTGATCCAGAAGAGATCGTGTGCAGAGGGGACGCCGTCGACCGCGAGAAACGCGCCGACGTAGGCGAAGGGCAGGGCAAAGATCGTGTGCTCGAACTTGACGAGCCGGTAGTAGAGGCGGGCGACCCTCATCAGATCCCTAGGTCTGCTCGTGCGCCGTCGGCGCGTCGGCGAGCAGCGCGAGCGCGTGGCGAAGCGCGGGGCCCAGCACCGCGTAGCCGTCGCGGCAGCCGCCGGGCGAGCCGGGCAGGTTAACGACGAGCGTGCGGCCGCGCACGCCTGCGACGCCGCGCGAGAGCAGGCCGTGCGGCGTCTTCGCGATCGAGTCGGCGCGCAGCGCCTCGGCGATGCCGGGCGCCTCGCGCTCGATCACCTCACGCGTCGCCTCGGGCGTCACGTCACGCGGGGCGAGGCCGGTGCCGCCCGTCGTGAGAACCAGGCTCCGGTCCACAGCGAGCTCTTCGATCGCCGACGCGATCTCGCCGGCCTCGTCTGCGACCACACGTCGCTCGGTCTCGAACCCGTCCGCGCGGAGAAGCTCGTCGAGCACGTCGCCGCTCGCGTCGTCGGCCTCCCCGCGTGAGACGCGGTCCGAGACCGTCAGCACGGCCGCCTTCACTCCTTCACCTTCTCGACGAGCTCGACCGAGAACGTCATCTCCCTGTCGATCGCCTTCGCCATGTCGTACACGGTCAGGGCCGCGACCGACGCGCCGGTCAGAGCCTCCATCTCGACGCCGGTCTGCGCCGTCGTCTCCGCGGACGCGACGATCTCGACGCCGTCGCCGCTCACGTGCACCTCGACCGCCACGTGCGACAGCGCGAGCGGATGACAGAGCGGGATCAACTCGGACGTACGCTTCGCCGCCATGATCCCCGCAAGCTGCGCGGTCGTGAGCGCGTCGCCCTTCGGTAGCTCGCGCAGGCGTGCGGCGGTGGCGGGTGCCATCCGGACGAGCGCGCGCGCGACTGCGCGCCGCCGCTGCTCCGGCTTCGCGCCGACGTCGACCATCCGAACGGCCCCCGTGTCGTCGACGTGCGACAGCTCGTTCATGCGCGGAAGGGTACGCCTATGAGCGATCGAGGTCGGTGAGCAACCCGTCGATCCAGCGGCCGACGTCATGCTCCCGGACGTGCGAGCGAAGTGCCTCGGCGCGATGCGCCCGTTCTGCAGCGTCCATCGAGAGCCCTTCGTGCAGCGCCTCGGCCTGGCCCCAGAGGTCGAACGGGTTGATCGTGATTGCCCACTCACCGAGCTCTTCGTGCGCGCCGGCGTTCTCGGAGAGGACGAGCACGCCGTCCCGCTCGTTCACGAGCGGCCCCTCTTTTGCAACGAGGTTCATGCCGTCGTAGACCGGATTCACGAGCAGCACGTCGTAGCGCGTGAAAGCCGCGATCGACTGCGGGAAGTTGTCCTCGACGCGCAGATCGATCGCGCCCGGAAAGCGCGCGTTCACCGAGGCCGCGGCCGCCTCGATCGCAGCCGAGTACTCGGCGTAGGCCGGAATCGCCTGGCGCGACGGGTCGAGCAGAGCGAGCAGCCGGACGCGCCCCTGATGCTCGGGATGCGTCTCGAGCAGCAGCTCGAAGGCGTGGAAGCCGCGCACGATGTTCTTCGACGGGTCGGTGCGGTCGACGCGCACGATCAGCCGCTCCGGGCGCGGTAGCTGCGCCTGCTCCGCCCGCACGGCGTCGCTCGAGCGCAGCTCCTCGAACTCCGCCACGTCGACGGAGATCGCGTGATGGGTGATGCGCGTCCTCCCGGCGCCGGCGCAGCTCAGCTCGAAATTACGCGCCCACCGCTCGGTGTGAAACGAGACGACGTCGTTCGCAAGCAGACCGTCGTAGACGGCGCCGCGCATCGGCTCCGGCAAGACTGTCCAGTCGGTCGGCCACGGGATGTGCACGAAGTGCGCGAGGCGCGCGTCGGGCCGCGCGTCACGCACGAACCGCGGTGCGAGGTAGAGGTGGTAGTCGTGGAAGAACACCGTCGCGCCCGGGTTGTTGTCCAACTCGACAACGACGGCCTCGGCGAACGAGCGGTTCACCCGCACGTAGCCGTCGTGCCAGGCCTCGTGAAAGTCGTGGCCGAGAGAGGGGCTCTCCACGCGCGCCCAGAGCGCATGCTGGATGAACCACAGCATCGGGTTCGCGACGACGTTGTAGTACAGGTCGTACGCCGCCTCGTCGTGCGCGATGAGCACGGCCTCGCCGCCGCCCTCGGCGGCGACGGCGCGATCCTCCTCCGTCATCGCACTCGCAATCCACGTCACGTCGTGGAGCTGCTGCAACCCCCGGAGCGCGGTCGCAAGCCCGCCGCCGCCGCGCCGTGCGACGCGCCGACCGTCCACGCGCTCGTAGGCGACGGGGCCGCGATTCGAGACGACGATCAGCTTGCGGCGATCGGGCAACCGCTAGAACTTCTTGACGAAGCGCAGCGCCGAGCCGCCTTCCACGCGCTCGCGAATCTCGAACTCGTCGACGAGCGCCCTGATGATCGCGATGCCGAGCCCGCCTTCCGACATGGCCGCCCCGTTCAGCTCCAGGCTCACCTCGGGCGGCGCGTCGAAGCCCTCGCCTTCGTCTGCGACCTCCACGACGAGCCTGTCCGCGTGCAGCTCGTAGAGGATCTCGACACAACCTTCCCCGCCGTCGTAGGCATGCCGGACCGAGTTGGTGCACGCCTCGGTGAGCGCGAGCTTGAGGTCTCCGAGCGCCTCCGGCGCCATCGGCTCGGTGCGCAGCCGCGCGATCCCCGTCAGCGCGAGCCGGCCGAGCGTGATGTATTCCGGCTTCGCAGGGATCGTCAGCCTGATGGCATGGAGGTGTCCGGTGCCGTTGGCGCTCGTCATCTCATGTCAGTTTCCCACGAATTCGGAAGCTAAACCTGCCGAATTCTGTGCGAAGAAATCGTAGCTCCCGAGAGGTTCCCTCCGAAGCCGTTTCCTAACCCGCCCCATCAACCAGTGGCGCGGCGCTCGTCCAGCGTGACGCTGACGACGCGCCGGGCCGTCCCGCGGATGACGGTGAACCGCGCCCGCTCCCCGGGCAGGAGGCGCTCGGAGACGATCCGCACGACGTCGCCCGCGTTCCGCACCGTCACGCCGTCGATCGCGACGATCGCGTCGCCGCCGGTCTTTACGCCCTGCCCCTCGAAGACGGCGTTCCGGGTCCCGGCCTTCAGGCCCGCCCGGGCGGCGGCGCTGCCCGGCTGGACGACGTCGATCAAGGCGCCCTGCTTCGCTGCGTAGCCGAACTTCCGGGCGATCGACGGTGTCAGGTCTTCCGTCGTGATCCCGACGTAGGCGTAGCGGACGACGCCGTTTTGAAGCAGCTGCTGCATGGAACGGCGGGCCGAATCGATCGGGACGGCGAAGCCGACGCCCTCGAACCCGGAGCCGTTGCCGCTCGAACGGATCTGCGCGTTGATGCCGACGACGCGGCCGCGGGCGTCGAAGAGCGGCCCGCCCGAGTTGCCATGGTTGATCGGCGCGTCGGTCTGGATCGCATCGACGATGTCGAAGCGGGTCGTCAGTGAAGGAATGGCGCGATGGACCGCTGAGACGACGCCGACGGAGAGGGAGTCGGTGTTCCCGAAGGGGCTGCCGATCGCCGCGACCGGCTCGCCGACGACGACCCTGCCGGAGACGCCGAGGGGCACCGGGTCGAGGGTGTGCTGGGCCCGGTCGACGCGAATCACGCCGACGTCGTCGAAGAGGTCGTAGCCGACGATCTTCGCCGGCACCCGGTCGCCGTCCGAGAACTCGACATAGACGGTGTGCGCCGGCGTGGCCGAGCCGAGCCGGCCGTCCCCCGCGGTCGTGATCACATGGGCGTTCGTCAGGATCAGTCCGGAGGCGCTCACGACGAAGCCGGAGCCCTGGCCCGCACTGGCGTTCGGGGAGCCTGCGGAGTCGAAGTAGGAGACGATCGTGACGACGCCGGCCGAGCGCTGCCGGTAGATCTGCGCGGGCTGGAAGCCGTTCCCGGCAAGCGGCTTGGCGACGAGCACCGGCCCCGTCGCGTCGCCCGCCGTCGGCGCGGGCTGCGGGACGAG
>JAICTB010000055.1 GCA_025936595.1 Thermoleophilia bacterium
ACCTGAACCGCTACCTCACGCGATCCGGAACGTCCACGCGACCGCGGTCGCGTGCGCGCCGGTCCGCGCGTAGGCGACGGCGGTGTGCGCACCCGCCGGGAGCGGCCCGTCCGGCGCGCCGTAGATGGTCTCGCGCTTCGGGGAGAGGGATCCGCCCTTCTGAAACAGCGCGACCCCGTCGACCCAGAGCCCCGACTCGACGAGCGCCGACCCTGCCGTCAGCTCTGCGGCAACCTGCGGCGTCGCCGGTGCGGTCGCGCCCGGTCGCGGGCCGAGGATCGAGACGTGAACCGCGCCCGTCGTATCGGGCTGCCACTTCCCGTCGACGCGGTGCTCGGCCGTCGCCTTCCCGTTCGCGACGACCACACGCCAGTCGCCGCTCTCGTACAGCGGCTTGACAGACGAGCCGCCGCAGCCTGCCAGCGCGACGATGGCGAGCGCCAGGGCGAGCAGTCGCACTAGATCCTCGCAGGCTCGAGATCGTGCACCGGCAGGATCCGGCGCCGCGCGAGCGTCAGCGCGACGCCGAACGCGATCGCCTCGCTCTTCCCCCAGAACTGGCCCCAGAAGAAGGCGGTCGACGAGAACGCGAGCGACAGGAAGACGTAGCTGTCGAGCGCGTTCCCCGCCGTCGCGCTCAACGCGACGCCGAGCGTCAGGTTGCGCGCGCGGAGCGGCGTGAATACGAGCGCCTCGACCGTCTCGCTGATGGTGAATGCGACGACGCTCGCAACGGCGACCTTCTCCAGCGACGTCCAGCCGGCCACGTCGCCTGCGAGCCACGAGAGCAACCCGGCCGCGTAGACGAGCGGCATCGTCCGCCGCAGGCCGGCGAGCTGCTGCATCCAGTCGCGCAGCACGAGCACGCCGCCGATGCAGAAGACGCCCGCCGGGGCGACGTAGGGCGTCAACGGCACGTGCACGATGAAGCGCGAAGCGAGCCAGTTCGCGAGCAGCACGAGCGCGACGAACGCGGCTGCAAGCGGAAGGAAGCGGTTGGTCACGACGGCAGGGTAGACGCCGTCACGTTCGGCGGACCGCAAAGGCTGCCCCGAGGAGAGCCGGGAGCGCGAGGACGACGCCGGCCACCCGCACGCCGAACGCCCCCGCGAGCCCACCGTCGGCAAGGCTCGCGACCGGCCGTAGCCCGAGGAACGCGATCGACCACAGCGCCATGATCCGCCCTCGCTGGCTCGGCGCGACGCCGAGCACGAGGCGCGTCGTCGCGGCCGTGTTCGAGCCGAGGTAGCCGAACCCGGCGACGGCGAGGAACACAAAGGCGAGCGGCAGCCACGGCGTGATCGAGAAGAGGAGGATGCCGCCTCCGAGCGCCGCGAGTGTCGCGGCCATGCGACGGCGCGAGCCGGCGACGCGTCCCGCGACGAGCAGCGCGGCCGCGACGGCGCCCGCGCCGAAGAAGGCGACGATCGCGCCCGCCCACGTATCGGAAAACCCGAAGGCGTGCGCAAAGGCGGGCGACTCGGTGTTCACCGGGTCCGAGCCGAACCCGGCAGTCATCACGATCAGCAGCGCGACCGCCAGCTTCGGGTTCGCGCGCAGCAGCCCGAAGCTCTCGCGCAACGCCGCCCGTTCGGCGCGCTCCTCCTCGCGCGGGTGCACGAGCAGCAGCCCGACCACGAGGAGCAGGTACGAGCACGAGTTGAGCGCGAACGCCCAGGGGATCCCGAACGCCGCGATCACGCCCGCCGCGCTCGCCGGGCCGATCGCCCGCGCCAGGTTGAACGTCATCGAGTTCAAGGCGACCGCCTGCGGCACGTCGTGCTCCTCGACGAGAGCGGCGATCAGCGCCTGCTGCGACGGCACCGCAAACGCGCTCGTCACGCCGAGCGCTCCCGAGAATCCGATCACCACCCATTCGCTTGCGCGCCCGTCGAAGGCGAGCACGGCGAGCGTGCCGCCGAGCGCGGTGGCCGCGATCTGCGTGATGAGCAGCAGCCGCTTGCGGTCGAGCCGGTCGGCGATGCTTCCCGCCCACGGCGAGAGGACGAGCACCGGCACGAACTGGCAGAAGTTGAGGACGCCGAGGAGAAACGGCGAGTGCGTCAGCCGGAAGACGAGGATCGACGCGGCGAGGTTCTGGAACCACGTGCCGCTCGCCGACGCGGCGTTGCCCACGAAGTACGGGCCAAAGTTCCTCGAGCGGATGACGCGCCAGGCCGCAGAGGGGCCGACGCCGGCGACGGCGGCTATGCCCCGCCCGTCCTGTGCAGCTGCGCGTAGATCGAGCGCGCAGTCTTGGCGGGGACGCCGGGGACGCCCTCGAGCTCGTCCCGCGTCGCGGCGACGACGCGCTCCGCCGAGCCGAAGTGCCTGAGCAGCGCGCGGCGGCGCACCGGGCCGACACCTTCCAGCTGATCGAACATCGACTCGCGCGACGCGGCGTCGCGCCGCTGACGGTGGAACGTCACGGCGAAGCGGTGCGCCTCGTCGCGGATGCGCTGCAGCAGCTGCAGCCCCGGCGACTGTGGCGAGAGCAGGATGGGGTTCACACGGCCGGGGACGAAGACCTCCTCGATCCGCTTCGCGAGCGAGATCACTGCGACCCGCGGCAGGTCGAGCTCCTGCATCGCCGCGAGCGCCGCCGAGAGCTGCCCCTTGCCGCCGTCGATCACGACGAGGTTCGGCGCCGCCGCGAACGACTCGTTCCAGTCGTCGGCACCCGGATCCGCGGCGAGGCGCGAGAACCGGCGTGCGATCACCTCGCGCATCGCCGCGAAATCGTCCTGCCCGTCGAGCCCACGCACGGTGAACTTCCGGTAGTGGCTCTTCTTCGCGACCGCGTCCTCGAAGACCACCATCGAGCCGACGATCTCCTGCCCCTGGATGTTCGAGATGTCGAAGCACTCGATCCGGATCGGCAGCGACTCCAGATTGAGCGCCTCGCGCAGCTCCTCGAGGGCCTCCACGCGGCGCGCCCGCTTCGTCTCCGCCACGAACGTCTCCGACTCGAGCGCGAGCTGCGCGTTCTGCTGCGCGAGCTCCTGCAGCCGCCGCTTCTCGCCCCGCTCCGGCGCGCGCACCTCGACGTGCGATCCACGCCGCTCCGAGAGAAACGTCTCGAGCGCCGACATGTCGCCCGCTCCGCGCGGCACGAGGATCTGCGGCGGGATCGACGGCGCCGAGCCGTAGTACTCGAGGCAGAACTGCTCCACCACCTCGCCGAGCTCTTCGCCGGCGGCATTCTCGAGGTGGAACGAATGACGGTCGACCATGCGGCCCTCGCGCAGCGGGAAAAGCTGCACCGCGGCCCGCTCGATGGAGACGGCAACGCCGATTACGTCGACGGAGCCGATCGAGCGCCGTTCGACCGCCTGCCGCTCGGACAGCCCTTCGATCGCACGCAGCCGGTTGCGGTAGCGCGCAGCGTCCTCGAAGCGCTCGTCCGCCGCCGCGAGCCGCATTTGCTCGTCGAGGCGCCGGCGGATCGGCCTGTCATTGCCGGAGAGGAACTCCATCACCTGGTCGATCAGCTCGCGGTAGTCCTCCTTCGAGATGTAGCCGACACACGGTGCATGGCACCGCTCGATGTGGAAGTCGAGGCACGGGATGCCGCTGTGGCGGCCGGGCTGCGGGCCCTCACACGGGCGGTAGCGGAACACGCGGTTCAGCACGTCGAGCGTCTCGCGTACCTTTTTCGCGTTCGCGTACGGCCCGAAGTACTCCACCCCGCGCCGGTGCCGCTCGCGCGTGAACATCACGCGCGGATAGTCGTCCTCGACGGTGACGGCGATGTACGGGAACGACTTGTCGTCTCGCAACCGGACGTTGAACGGCGGCCGGTGCCGCTTGACCAGGTTCTGCTCGAGATGCAGCGCCTCGACCTCGCTCTGCGTGACGATCGTCTCCACCGTCTCGACCCGGGACGCCATCTGCCGGATCCCCTGGCGCGTGTCGCTCGAACCGGCCTGGAAGTACGAGCGCACGCGCGGGCGCAGCGACTTCGCCTTGCCGACGTAGAGCACCTCGCCGGCGCCGTCGCGGAAGAGGTAGACGCCGGGCTTCGCCGGCAGGGGCTTGAGCTGGGCTTCGATCCGATCGGCTGCCATCGGCAAGCCAGGGTAACGTGGAGGCAAGTGAGGGGGCTTCTCGCGGGAGTGTTCGTCTTCTTCGCCTGCGCCGCGCCGGCGTGGGCGGGCGGCCCGTTCATGATGGTCGGCGCTGCCGAGGACCTCGCGAAGACGCCCGACTACGACTTCGCGAAAACGTCGATGGACGAGGCGAAGCTCGCCGGGCTCGACACGATCCGCATCACGCAAACATGGACGCGCGGCCAGACGAAGCTCGGGCCGCAGGAGCAGATCGTGCTCGGTAACGCGGTCTCGGCCGCGCAGTTCACCGGCATCCGCGTCGTGCTCTCGCTCTACCCGTTCGGCTCGAGTGTCACGCCGCTCACCGACCAGAGCCGAGCCGACTTCGCCGCCTTCGTGACGGACGTCGCGAAGCGCTACCCGCTGGTGCACGACTTCATCATCGGCAACGAGCCGAACCTGAACCGCTTCTGGCTGCCGCAGTTCAACGCCGACGGCAGCGACGCGGCGGCGCCCGCATACGAGCAACTGCTCGCGCAGGCCTACGACGCGCTGAAGCTCGTCCGCCCCCACTCGACTGTGTACGGCGGCGCGCTCGCACCGCGCGGCGTCGACAAGCCGAACACCGGCCGCGACACGCATTCCCCCACGGCGTTCATCGCCGACCTCGGCGCCGCCTACCGCGCGAGCGGGCGCCTCGTGCCGATCATGGATGCCTTCGCTCTCCATCCGTACCCCGAGACGTCGTCGACCGGGCCTGCCTTCGCGCATCCGCTCGGCACCGCGATCGGCCTCGCCGACTACAACAAGCTCGTCGGCCTGCTCGGCACGGCGTTCGACGGCACGGCCCAGCGCGGCTCGAAGCTGTCGATCCTCTACGACGAATTCGGCATCGAGACGCAGTTGCCGCAGTCGAAGGCGCCGCTCTACGTGGGCAAGGAGCCTGCGACGACGAAGCCGGTCGACGAGCCGACGCAGGCGCTGATGTACGCGCAGGCGATGCAGATGACGTTCTGCCAACCGAACGTGCTCGGGCTCCTCCTCTTCCACGTGCAGGATGAGCCGGACCTCTCGACCTGGCAGTCGGGCCTCTACTACGTCGACGGCACGGCGAAAACGTCGCTCCCGGCCGTGAAGGCGGCGGTCGCAGCCGTCCACCGGGGGATCGCAGCCTCGTGCCCGGGGCTGCAGCTGACGCCGAAGCTGGTGCTCTCCGTCGGCAAACGGGACAAGAAGGGCGTGCAGGTAAAGCTCACATGCTCACTCGACTGCACCTACACCGTCACGCTCGACCGCCGCTCCCTCCGCGGCACGGCGACCGGCCGCGCGCCGAAGGCGCTGCTCTTCAAGGGCCGCCTCGCAGCCGGGACGCACCGGGTCCAGGCGCTCGCGCTCGCAGTGGCGAACACCGGCCCCGCCGGCACCGCCTCGCGCTCCTTCCGCTCGCGCTAGCTCTCGCGGCCTGCGGCGGCCACGGGCACCGCTTCGTCGTCGGTGCGGTCGAGGACGCCGCCAAGTTTGCACCCGATCCACGCGCACAGATGCGGCTCGCGCGCGAGGGGAACCTGCGCGCCGTCGCCCTGAGCGCGGTCTGGCACCGGGGCGCACGCGCCGCGGACGACCTCCCGGCCCTACGGCGCGCGGTCGACGCCGCGAACGCGGAGGGCGTCCGCCCCGTGCTCGACGCGTACCAGTTCAGCTCGTCGACCCCCGACGACGAAGCGTCGCGTGCCGCGTTCGTTGCGTACCTCACCGCGCTCGTGCGCGCGCTCGGGGTCGAGGACGTGATCGTGGGCAACGAGCCGAACCTGAATCTGTTCTGGCAGCCGCAGTTCGAAGGCGGCGGCGACGCGGCCGCACGCAGCTACGAAGCGCTGCTCGCGCACGCGTACGACGCGGTCAAGGCCGTCGATCCGCACATCGAGGTGATCGGCGGCGCGCTCGCACCGCACGGCGGCGACGTGCCGTCGGCGCGACCGACCCACTCCCCGACGCGCTTCCTGCTCGACCTCGGCGACGCCTACCGCGCGAGCGGCAGGACGAAGCCGATCATGGACGAGCTCTCGATCCACGTGTACGGCGAGAGTCCGAGCATCCCGCCCACGCTCGCACACCCGCACACGACCACGATCGGGATCTCGGACTACGGCAAGCTCGTCGACCTGCTCCGGAAGGCGTTCGGCGGGACCGCGCAGCCCGGTGCCTCGCTGCCGATCGTCTACGGCGAGTACGGCGTCGAGAGCGCCATCCCGCCGGCGAAACGCTCGCGCTACACCGGTCACGAGGTCATCCATCCGGTCGACGAGCGCACGCAGGCCCGGTACTACACCGAGGCGATCGGGCTGGCCGCCTGCCAGCCGACAGTCCGCATGCTGCTCCTCTTCCACGTCGTCGACGAGCCGCGGCTCGAGGGGTTCCAGAGCGCAACCCGCTACGCCGACGGCTCGCCGAAATCGAGCTACGAGCCCGTGCGCAAAGCGGCCGAGCAGGGCTGCACCCATGGCTAGACTTTTTCGCATGGAGGGCCAGTACGTCGCCTACACCTTCTTCCGCCTCGACCCGGCGTGGCGTCGCCTGCCGGTGGAGGAACGCTCGGCGCACAAGGACGCCTTCGCGGAGACGATCGACGAGCACGCGGGGCGGTTCGACCACCTGCGCACCTACTCGACGACCGGCGTCCGCCCGGAGGCCGACTTCTTCCTCTGGAAGATCACCGAGCGCTACGAGGACCTGGGCGAGCTCGGCTCAGCGCTGAACGCGACACCGCTCGCGGCCTGGCTCGAGACGCCGTACTCGTACCTGGCGACGACGAAAGCGTCGCAGTACACCCAGGCGCGCAAGGCGCGGAAGGTCGTGCCGAAGAACTCGCCGTACCTCGTCGTCTACCCGTTCGACAAGGTGCGGCCGTGGTACGTGCTCGAGGAGGACGACCGGCAGCGTGCGATGGACGAGCACATCCGCATCGGCCGCGAGGAGTTCCCGACGATCTACAACCACACGACGTACTCGTTCGGGATCGACGACCAGGAGTTCATGACGGCGTTCGAGTGCGACGAGCCCGCCGACTTCATGCACCTGATGCTGCGGCTCCGCTATTCCGAGGCGTCGCGCTACACCCTTCGCGACACGCCGATCTTCGTCGGGCAGCACATGTCGATCCGCGACGCGCTGGCGCGCCTCGACGGCGTCTCGGCGCTCGTCGAGGAGCCGTCCTAGGCCAGGTTTCGCTGCTCGCGCCAGGTGCGGATCGCCGCGTAGATGCACACCGCGGCGACCACGAAGAACACGAGCGCGTTGCGCCCGCCCGGGTGGGCGAACAGCCAGTAGCCGATGTCGACGACGCCGAGCGCGACGGCGGCGTAGAACACCCACGCCGCGCGCGACGACCAGGTCTCGATCTCGCGCCGGCCGAAGTCGCGCCAGAAGAAGTAGGCGACGACGGCGATCGCTATGAAGAACGCAAGCCGCAGCAGCGTGCCCACCGTTGCGAGCGCGACCTCGAGGTTCAGCAGCACGATCAGGAGCGCGACGGCGGCGAGGATCGCGAGGTTACGCAGGAACGGGCTCATGCCGTCATCCAGGCCCGCACCCCGAGCGCCGCGGCGACCAGCGTGGCGACGGCGAACCAGAGGAGCCGCGCCCGCGGCTCGGCCGGCGCGTAGAGCCACGGCGAGAGCACGGCGAGCAGCGCGAACGTCCCGTAGGCGTAGTGCAGGTGGTCCGAGGCGCGACGGTGATCCGACAGGAGCAGCAGGCCGAGCCCCACCTGCGCCACGAGCAGCGTCTGCGCGAGCGCGAGCAACTGAGCGACGGCGGTCCCCGCACGCCGCTGCCGCGCCCAGAAGGCGGCCGCCGACGCGAGCACGCAGACGCCGATCAGCAGGAATGCATTGACGTGGTGGGCCGTTAGCATCGGCACCGAAAGCTACCGAGAGGACGCCTCATGGTCGAAGAAGGCAAGCCCGCACCCGACTTCGAGCTGCATTCCGACAGCGGCGAGACGGTCAAGCTGTCCGAGCTGCGCGGTAAGCAGGTCGTTCTCTACTTCTACCCGAAGGACGACACGCCCGGCTGCACGACGCAGGCGTGCGGCATCCGGGACGTGTACGCCGAGTTCGAGCGCGAGGGCGCCGTCGTGCTCGGCGTCTCACCCGACGACGAGCGGTCGCACGTCAAGTTCAAGCAGAAGTTCGACCTGCCCTTCACGCTGCTCGCGGACGTCGACCACGCCGTCGCGGACGAGTACGGCGTCTGGGGCCAGAAGTCGTTCGCCGGCAAGAAGTACATGGGCGTGAGCCGCTCGACCTTCGTGATCGCGGAGGACGGCTCGGTGAAGCGCGTCATGCACGACGTGAAGCCCGCGACGCACGCCGACGAGGTGCTAGAGACGCTTAGAGCGTGACGGACGCTTCGGCGCGCGCCTCGGCGTAGCCCTCGCCGAGCTTGGTGCGCAGGGTCTGCTCGAGCTCGCCGCTCTGCTCGAGCTCCTCGACGATGTCGGCGCCGCCGACGAGCTCGCCCTTCACGAAGACTTGCGGGATGGTGGGCCAGCCCGAGATCGCCGACAGCTCCTGGCGGATCTGCGGGTCCGGCAGGACGTCGACGGCGGTGACGGGCGCTCCCGCGCGCCGGAGCGCGCTCAGCGCCCGGTCGGAGTTGCCGCACATCGCGAACTGCGGCGTCCCCTTCATGAAGATCGCGACGTCGGAGCCGTCGATCACTTCCCTGATCTTGTCGGTGTAGCTCATGCCGCTCCCTTCGTCTTGATGCGCAGCTCGTGGATGGTTCCGTCCGCAAGCGGTGCGGACAGTGCTTCGTACACGCGGCGGTGCTGCTCGACGAGCGACAGGCCCGCGAGAGACGGCGCGGTGACGACGACCTGAAAGTGGTCGCCGCCGCCGGTGCGGTCGGTCACGTCGAGCTCGGATGCGTCGGGAAACGCGCTCTCGAGCAGCTCGCGCAGCGGTTGCGTGGTCACGCGTCGATCGTAGCGATCGCAAGCCGGTCGCCAGGGCGGACGCCTGCAGCGGCCCCCTCGGCCAGCTCGACCACGACCTTCGCACCGCGACGGGACGCCATGCGCCAGGGCTGCAGCCCGCGGACGACGTCGATCACGACGAGATCGCGGTCGCAGAAGACCGCGTCGATCGCGAAACGCATGCAGAACATGTGGATCGACCCTGCCGGCCGGAACAACATCCCCTCATCGGGTGCAAGCGACGCACGACCGAGCAGTCCGCGCAGCCGCGTGAACGGGTTCACCGCGAGCGCGCAACGCTCGCAGACGACCGCTCCGTCGCTTCCTACCAATCTGATTACACGCATCGGGTGGTCACGCTAACCCTTCGTAGTGATCTTCGCAAAGTGCGCGCAAGGTTTGCGTTCGAGCGGTTTCTTGACCCTCGCAAGCCAATCGGTTTTCAACCGCCCCGCCGCCGCTTTGAAGGGAGGTGTACCTCTAATGAACACATTTCGTCACATGCTGGTGCGCATTCAGCTCGGCCAGCTCCGCCGTGAAGAGGGCCAGACGATGGCCGAGTACGGGCTCCTCGTCGCGTTCATCGCACTCGTCGCGCTCGTCGGCGTCACCCTCCTCGGGGGGAACTTGAAGACGTTCTTCAACAACGTCGCAGGGAAGCTCCCGCTGACCTAGATCTCGTCTCGACCAGCGGGCCCTCACCGCCCTGGGGGCCCGCTGCACAACCGCACAGCACTGCCACATCCGCCGCCATGTCGAATCACACACGTCACACAGTCGTCACCGACCATGCAGGCCAGACCATGGCCGAGTACTCGGTGCTGCTGAGCGCCATCGCGCTCGTAGTCGCCGTCGCATTCCCGGCGGTCGGCTCCGCGATCGGCGGGCTCTATTCCGCTGTCGCCCGGGTGTTCGGAGCCTGATCGCATGCGTCGCGCACCGTCATTCCGGAACGAGAGTGGGCAGGCCATCACGGAGATGGCGCTCGTCCTGCCGATCCTCCTCTCCGTCCTGCTCGGCATCGCGCAGTTCGGAATTGTCTTCAACAACTACATCACTTTGACCGACGCGACCCGCGCGGGCGCACGCAAGGCCGCGGTCGCCCGCTTCACAGGGGACGCCGGTGCCGCCGCAACGGCGCTCGTCTATTCCTCCGCGTCCTCGTTGAAGTCGCCCGATCTCCAGGTGACTGTCGAGTCGGCGAGCAACTGGAGCGTCCCGGGCAGCGACGTCACGGTCACCGCGTCGTACCCGTACTCGATCGACATTCTCGGCCTGACCGTGAAGTCGGGGCACCTGACGAGCACGCAGAAGGAGAGCCTCGAATGATTCGCCTCCAGAGCGAGCGGGGTCAGGCGACCGTGATGACCGCGATCTTCATCGTCGTCCTGCTGGGGATGGCGGGGATGGTGCTCGATGTCGGCGCGTGGTTCCGCCAGCAGCGCGTCTCGCAGGCGACCGTCGACTCCGCTGCCCTCGCCGGCGCGCAGGCGCTGCCCGGGGATCCCGCGCGCGCCCGGCAGATCGCGTCGGACTTCGCGGCCAAGAACGGCGGCGTCGACGGCGCGACCTTCACGATCTCGTCCAAGTGGCGCCCGAACGACATGATCACTGTGTCGCAGACTGGGACCGGCAGCGGGTTCTTCTCGCGGCTCTTCGGAGTCTCAACCGTCACGGTGCGTGCACACGCCTCTGCGGTCACCGAGATCCCGACCGAGGTGAACGGCGCTGCGCCGATCGCCGTCGACATCCACCACCCGATGCTGTCCGGCCCGGGGTGCCCGTGCATGAACGTCCCTACGGAGATCCCGCTCGGCAAGAAAGGGGTGCCCGGCGGCTTCGGGCTGATCGACCTGGACCAGTCCGACAGCGGAACCGCAGGCAACTCGACCGTCTCGGACTGGGTGACGAACGGCTACCAGGGTTACCTGCCGACGGGTGGCTACTTCTCCGACACCGGTGCGAAGTTCACCGCCAACCAGGTCCAGGACGCGCTCGTCGGCCGTTACAACACCGATCTCCTCTTCCCGGTCTACGACAGCATCACCGACCAGGGCTCGAACGCGACCTACCACATCGTCGGCTGGGTCTCCTTCCACATCAGCCTCACGCAGGCCAACGGAAACGACGGCTCGCTGAGCGGCTACTTCGACAACGTGATCTGGGATGGGGTCGTCTCCAACAGCGGCCCTTCCGATCCCGCCATTCCCGACCTCGGCGTCTCCTCCGTCGCCCTCATCGACTGACAAGGAACAGTGATGACCTACCGTGTGAGAAACATCGCCGTCGCCGTCGGGCTCGCGCTCGTCGCGGCGCTCCTGACGAC
>JAICTB010000067.1 GCA_025936595.1 Thermoleophilia bacterium
GGGCGGGAATGGTAGCCACCGTGTCAAAGGCTGCGCAAGAGGCCCGGGCTACGATTCACACACCGTGAACATCGGCCTCACAGACCGCTGGTTCCTGGGCGGCGTCGAGATCCCCGGGCGCCTCGTCCTCGCCCCCATGGCTGGCGTCAGCGTCCAGGCGTTCCGGCGCCAGGGCCGCCGCTACGGGGCCGGCCTCGTCTGCTCCGAGATGGTCTCCGTCGCGGGGATCCAGCACCGCAACGAGCGCACGCTCGGCTACCTCCGGGTGAGCGCCGACGAGCACCCGCTTGCCATCCAGATCTTCGGGTCCGACCCCACGGCGATGGCCGAGGCGGCCCGCATGGTCGAGGCGGCCGGCGCCGACATCGTCGACATGAACTTCGGCTGCCCGGTGAAGAAGGTGACGAAGACCGGTGCAGGCGCCTCGCTGCTCGACGATCCCGCGCAGGCGTGCCGCCTCGTCGAGGCCGTCGCGACTGCGACCCCGCTGCCCGTGTCCGTGAAGATGCGGCGCGGCGTCGCGAACGGCTCGCGCACCTGTCTCGACGTCGGCCCCCTCCTCGTCGAGGCCGGCGCGGCGTCACTCACCCTGCACCCGCGCTCGGCGAAGCAGATGTACACCGGCACCGCCGACCACTCGCTCACCGCCGAGCTCGTGTCGCTCGTCGATGTGCCCGTGATCGCGTCGGGCGACATCACCTCGCGCGCCAGGGCGCAGTCGGTGCTCGCGACGACGGGCGCAACGGCGGTGATGGTCGGCCGCGCCGCGCAGGGAAACCCGTGGGCGCTCGCCGAGATCCTGGGCGACGACCGTGAGCCTTCGCGCGAAGAGGTCGTCGCGGAGCTGCTGCTCTTCATGCGCGAGACGGTGCGCGAGCTCGGCGAGCAGCGCGCGACCGGCTTCCTGAAGAAGTTCTACGGCTGGTATCTCGGCCGCGGCCGCTTCCCGCGCCCGTTCAAGCAGGAGCTCGTCCAGCTGCCGACGCTCGCCGAGGTCGAGCAGCATCTCCTTGCTGCGGCGCCGGGCGCACGCTTCATCTACGAGCGGCTCGCCTCGGAGGTGCCCGACCCGGAGGACGAGATCCTGCTCGACCAGCTGCCCATCTCGATCTACGGCGGCGGTTAGCCGGCTCGAGTGCGATTGCGCTCCCAGATGAGGCGGAGGCCCTGCAGGGTCAGTTCCTGGTCGACGGCCGTGATCGTGCTCGAGTGCGGCGCGATCAGGTCGGCGAGGCCGCCCGTCGCGACGACCGGCGCGCTCTCCGCCCCGAGCTCCGCACGGATGCGGTCGACGATCGCGTCCACCTGGCCGGCAAAGCCGTAGACGAGGCCCGACTGCAGCGCGGCTGTCGTCGTCTGGCTGATCACGCGCTCGGGCGCCTCGAACGGGACCTTGGGCAGGCGCGCCGCGCGCGCAAAGAGCGCGTCCATCGAAATCTCGATGCCCGGTGCGAGCACGCCGCCCGCGAACTCACCGGCGGCGTTGACGATGTCGAAGTTCGTCGAGGTGCCGAAGTCGACGACGACCGCCGGGGCGCCGTGGCGCTCGCGCGCGGCGACCGCGTTCGCGATCCGGTCCGGCCCCACCTCGCGCGGGTCGTCGTAGCGGATCACCATCCCCGTCGCGACGCCGGGGCCGACCACGAGCAGGTCGGCGCCCGCCCAACGCTCGGCGAACGCCTCGTACTCGCGCACGAGCGGCGGCACGGACGAGCAGAGCACGATCCCCACGAGTGCGTCGAGCTCCACGAACGCGCGCAGCATCACGGCCAGCTCGTCGCCGGTGTGCGACCGGTCCGTGCCGACACGGAACTGCTCGGTCAGCGAGGCGCCGTCGAACAGGCCGAACACCGTCTGCGTGTTGCCTACATCGATCGCCAGCAGCATCATGCGAGCCTAAAGGTGCCGCGCTTTCTCGGCGACCGGGGAGGCGCTACAGGTAGCGGTTTCCTGGCGGGCCGCTGGTCGCGCGGAAGGCGCCGGGACAGTGCGATGAAGCACGGCCCGGCGGCTGGAGCCCGGCCAGCGGTTCGAGGCGGTCGCGGAGGGCGGCTCCGCCGCCCGTGAGCGATCGCCGGCCAGGGAAGCGCTACAGGTCTTCGATTTCGGAGCGGCCCTCGCCGATGCGCTTGGCGAGCGCCTCCGCCGTCAGCACCGGCTCGTCGCCTTCGCCGCGCAGCTCCTCGATCGTCACGTCGCTCGAGGTGTAGACCTCGGCGCGCGGGATCATGCGGGTCGGGCGATTCTTGTCCCATACCCACACGTCCTCCATCTTCAGGTGGAAGAACGGGTAGTTCGGCTGCGGCACGTACTGCATGTCGAGCTTGTTGCAGAGGTACGTCGCATCCTGGGTGAGGACGCAGTACCGGAAGAGGGAGAAGACCGCCGCGTATTCCTTCTTCAGGCGCAGCTCGGCCTCGGCCTCGAACTCGTCGAGCTCGTCGAGGTGGCTCACGGCGATGATTGTAGCCCCGCGAGGGCCTCCGCGACTGTGCCGTTTCCGGGGATTCTCTGTGCCGGATCGAGCTCGGCCAGCGGCTCCAGCACGAACAGGCGCTCCGTCAGGTGCGGGTGCGGGACGACGAGGCCGGGCTCGTCGACCGTCTCGTCGCCGTAGAGGAGCAGGTCGAGATCGATCGTGCGCGGCCCCCAGAGCGGCCCGACCCGCTCCCGCCCGAGCTGCCGCTCGACCTCGAGCAGCTGGTCGAGCAGGGCGCGCGGCGCGAGCGGAGTCTCGATCTCCGCGACCGCGTTCAGGAAACGCGGCTGGTCGAGATAACCCCACGGCTCGGTCTCCAGGATGGCGGAGAGGCGCGTCGCGCCGATGAGCTTCGCGGCGCGTCGGATCAACGCCTCCCGGTCGCCAAGGTTGGAGCCGAGACCGACGTACGCTCTCATCACGGCCGCTCGATCGTGACCGCCGAAAAGTCGACCGTCATCCCCGCCGGCTTCACCTGCGGCTTGCGCACACGGAGCGTCAGGCGCTCGGGCGCAAAACGCGCCATCAGCATGTCGGCCGTGCGGGTGGCGAGCGCCTCGAGCAGGTCGAACCGCTCGGCGCCGGAGAGCTCGCGGATCGCGCTCGCGACCTCCGTGTAGTCGATCGCTTCCGCGAGCCGGTCGCTCGCGCCACGGTCACCGACCTCGAGCCGCACGTCGAAGAGGAACATCTGCCCGAGCCGCTGCTCGTCCTCCTCGACGCCGTGATAGCCGAAGACGTGCAGTCCCGCGAGCTCGACGATCATCCCGCGACCGCCTTCGCCACCTCGAGCGCCTCGACGTGCTCGCGGACGTCATGCGCCCGCAGGATCGTCGCGCCGTGGTCGAAGGCGGCGACGGCGGCGCCGACCGACGCCGCGGCCGACCCCGTCCTCGCGCCGGTGACCTTGCCGAGCGAGCTCTTGCGCGAGAAGCCGACGAGCACGGGGCGGCCGATCGCCACGAGCTCCTCGAGGCGGCGCACGAGCTCGAAGTTCTGGTCGACCGTCTTCCCGAAGCCGATCCCGGGGTCGAGGCAGACGAGGTCCTCGCGCACCCCCTCGCCGATCGCGAAGGCGAGCCGCTCCTCGAGGAAGCGCTTGACGTCCGAGACGACGTCGCCGTAGGTGGGATTCACCTGCATCGTCCGCGGCTCGCCCTGCATGTGCATGAGACAGAGATAACACCTCGCGTCCGCGATCACACCCGCAAGCTCGGGGTCGGCGCGGAGGGCGGTGACGTCGTTGACGAGCTCGACCCCCAGCTCGAGCGCGCGGCGGGCGACGGCCGCCTTCGACGTGTCGATGGAGACGGGAGCGCCGGCGAGATCGGCGAGCACCGGCTCGACGCGCCGCAGCTCCTCTTCGGCCGTGACGCCCAGCGAACCGGGCCGCGTCGACTCACCGCCGACGTCGACGATCGCCGCGCCCGCGTCGAGCATCCCCCACGCCGCCGTGACGGCCGGCTCGACGCGGAAATGGGTGCCCGCGTCGGAGAACGAGTCGGGCGTGACGTTGATCACTCCCATCACCGACGGAGCGGGAAAGCGAGCGGCGATCGGGGCGCGGTTTGACACGTGCGAATACTGTCTCTTGTGGACGGCGGCTGGCGCTACCTCGGTGTGGTCGGCCGGCGCTTGCGCTGGACGATCGCGGGCGCGGTCGCATCCGGTCTCGCGTGGCAGGGTGCGGCGATCGCCGCACCGCTCCTGATTCGCCACGCCGTCGACGCCGGTGTCGTGCAGGGCCATCGCTCGGCACTCTGGTGGGCTTGCGGCGGCCTCGTCGCGCTCGGCGCCGTCGAGGCGGCCGGCGGCGCGAGCCGCCACTACTTCGCGATCCGAAACCGCGCGCTCGCAGATGCGTACGTCCGCGACGGCATCTTCCGCCGCGCGCTCGATCTCGACGCGCACTACCACGACCGGGTCGGCGCCGGTGAGCTGATCTCCCGCGCGTCGAACGACGCCGAGCTCGTCGCGCGCGTGTTCGACTCGATCGGCCACACGATCGGCTATGTCCTGACGCTGGCCGGAGCCTCAGCGGTTCTGGTCGTGATCGACTGGCGGCTCGCGGTGGCCGTGCTCGCGCCGCTGCCGCTCGTCAGCATCGGCTTCGGCCGCTATTCCGCACGCTATGCCTCGCGGACGAAGATCAACCAGGAGGAGCTCGGCGAGCTCACGGCCCTCGTCGAGGAGACGATCAGCGGCATCCGCGTCGTCAAGGGGCTCGGCGCGGGCGCCGCGCTCTCGGCCCGCTTCCGCCGCAAGTCGGACGACGTCGTGCGTACCGCCCTGGAGGTCGCGAATGTGGACGCCGTCTTCCTGCCGGCGCTCGAGGCACTGCCGCTCGTCGGCATCCTCGTCGTCCTCTGGTACGGGGGCCATCGCGTGCTGTCGGGCGAGATCACCGTGGGCACGTTCGCGCTGTTCAACTTCTACCTCGCGCTGCTCGTCAACCCGCTGCGCACGATCGGGCAGCGCGTCAGCACCGTGCAGCGCGCGGTTGCCGCGGCGCGGCGGGTCGTCGACGTCCTGAGCGCCGAGCCGGAGGTCGTCGAGTCCGCGCAGGCCCGGCCGTTCCCCGAGAGCGCAGCCGTGCGCTTCGAGGACGTGCGCTTCTCCTACGGCGGCGAGCGGCCGATCCTCGACGGCTTCTCGCTCCAGATTCCCGCCGGGACGTCGTTGGCCCTCGTCGGTGCGACGGGCTCCGGCAAATCGACTGCCGCCGCACTCCTCGCCCGCTTCTACGACCCGGTCCGGGGGCGCGTGACGATCGGCGGCGTCGACGTGCGCGACCTGAAGCTCGACGAGCTGCGCCGTAGCGTCGGGCTCGTCTTCGAGGAGACGTTCCTCTTCGGCGACACGGTGAGCGGCAACCTCGGCTTCGGCGCGCCGGGAGCCGGCGACGACGCGATCCAGCACGCCGCCCGCCTCGCCGGCGCGGACGAGTTCGTCGAGCGCCTGCCCGAGGGGTACGAGACGATGCTCGGCGAGCGCGGCTTCTCGCTCTCCGGCGGGCAGCGCCAGAGGATCGCGATCGCGCGCGCGATCCTCGCCGACCCGCAGGTGCTGATCCTGGACGACGCGACGTCTGCGGTCGACGCGACGAAGGAGCAGGAGATCCGTGCGGCGCTCGCCGAGGTGATGGCGGGCCGGACGACGCTCGTGATCGCGCACCGCCCGGCGACGATCGCGCTCGCCGACCGCGTCGCCGTGGTTGACGGCGGCCGCGTCGTCGAGGAAGGCACGCACGCCGAGCTGCTCGCGCGCTCTTCCCGGTACCGGGCGCTGCTCGCGCTCGCGACGGCGGAGGCGGTCGCCTGATGAGGGAGGCGATCGGGCCGATCCTCCGTCCGCACCGGCCGTTGATCGCGCTCGCGGGGGCCGCGATGGTCGGCGCCACGGCGGTCTCGCTCGCCGCGCCGCTGCTCGTGAAGATCGCAATCGACCGCGGCATCGGCCACCACGACGTGCACGTGATCGACGTGATCGCGCTCGTCTACGTGGTGCTCGTGCTCGTGCGTCCCGTGCTCGAGCGCGCGATCGTCCTCTGCAGCGCACGTGCCGGCGAGCGGTTCCTCGGCGATCTCCGAGTCGCCGCCTACGACAAGTTGCAGGCGCTGTCGCTGCCGTTCTTCGAGCAGACGAAGGCCGGCGTGCTCGTGTCGCGCCTGACGGCCGACGTCCAGACGCTGACCACGTTCACGCGGCTCGTGCTCGTCGAGGTCGTCGGCTCGGTGCTGCTCTTCCTCGTCTCGATCGCGATCCTCATCGCCCTCTCGCCGCTGCTCTCCCTCGTGATGCTCGTGTCGGTGCCGCTCCTCGTCTGGTCGTCGCTTCGCTACGGCAAGCGCTCGCGGCCCGCGTTCCTCGCGCTGCGCGACCGCGTCGCCGACACGATGACCTCGCTGCAGGAAGGGCTTGCCGGTGTTCGCGTCGTGCAGTCCTTCGGTCGCGAGACCGATCGGTACGCGTCGTATCGCGCTCGCTCGCGTGCGCAGGTGTCCGCCTGGCGGCGCATCTCCCTCGTCAACATCGGCTTCTTCCCGATGATCGCGTTCGCGCAGTCGCTCGCGCTCGCCGCCGTCCTCGTCGTCGGCGGCTACCTGCATCGCAACGGCCGTGTCTCGGTGGGGACGATCGTCGCGTTCGCGCTGTACCTGATCTCGCTGTTCGACCCGATCGCGCGGCTCGGCGACTGGTTCAGCGAGTTCCAGTCGGGTCGCGCTGCGCTCACGAAGATCGCGCTGCTGCTCGAGACCCCCGCCACCGTGGCGGGCGGCTCGACTCCGGTCCCCGCCGAGGGCGCGCTCGTCGCCGAGAACGTCACGTTCGCGTACGGCGGCGGCGCTCCGGCGGTGCGCGAGGTGTCGCTTTCGATCGACGCAGGAGAGCACCTGGCGCTCGTCGGCGCGACCGGTGCCGGCAAGTCGACGCTCGCGAAGCTGCTCGTGCGCGGCTACGACCCGGTCGAGGGGCGCGTCGCCTTCGCCGGCGTCGACCTGCGCGACGCTCCGCTGGACGAGCTGCGCCGACGCATCGTCTTCGTGCCTCAGGAGGGGCACCTCTTCTCCGGGACGATCGCCGACAACATCCGGCTCGCCGGGCCTGGGGCCCCCGATGAGCAGGTGCGTGACGCATTGCGCGCGATCGGGGCACTCGAGCGGTTCGAGAGGCTGCCGGCCGGGCTCGCGACCGACGTGCGCTCGCGCGGCGTGCGCCTGTCGAGCGGCGAGCGGCAGCTCGTCTCGATCGCGCGGGTCGCGCTCGCCGATCCCGCCGTGATCGTGCTCGACGAGGCGACCTCGTCGCTCGACCCGCAGAACGAGGCCGCCGTCGAGCACGCGCTGGGCGTGCTCGCCCGTGGCCGCACGGTGATCACGATCGCGCACCGCCTCTCGACGGCGGAGCGCGCCGACCGCGTCGCCGTGCTGGAGCACGGCCGGCTGGTCGAGATCGCCTCACATGCAGAGCTCGTCGCGCAGGGCGACCGCTATGCGCGCCTGTGGGCGAGCTGGCAGGCAGGCCTGAGTTAGAGCTCCTAACAGCGCCCGGGAGCCGGCGAGCCGCCCGGGCCGTTCTCGTGCGCGAACGTCCCGTCGAGGTTCGTCTCGAGGCAGTAGGACGTGCCTGTGGCGCGCGCGAGGATGACGCCGGAGCCCTCCGGCAGCACCGCGCCCACGTACGTCCCGTCCTGGGCGTAGTCGACCTGGAGCAGCTGGTCGACGGGCCCGAAGTTGGCGGCAGCCGCGGTCACGAGCGCCTGCGACTCGACCCCCGTGATCGCAGGGGAGGCCGGCGCGCTGCTTCTGTCCTGCATGACGAACAGGACGCCCGTGATCGCGAGCGTGATCAGGACGAACACGATGCCGAGACTCCTCGTCACCCGAGACGTATCGGCAGCGGGTGCCGAACGGTTGAGCTACCGCTGTGAGCGGTTCCAGGTCGCCGTCAGCGCCGGCGCCGAGGCGAGCGTCTGGTAGACGACGCAGTAGCGCTCGGTGAGGCGCAGCAGCGTGTCCAGCTGCTCGTCGCTTGCGCTCGTCGTCAGGTCGAACGCGAGGCGGATCGAGCGAAAGCCGACCGGCGCCTCCTTGTCGACCGCGAGTGTCCCCCGAAAGTCGAGGTCCCCCTCGGCCCGCACGTGCCCTTCCTCGATCTCCACCTCGAGCGAGAGGGCAACCGCCCGCAGCGTCACGCCCGCGCACGCAGCCAGCGCCTCGAGCAGCATGTCGCCGGAGCAGAGCGACAGCCCGTCGCCTCCGCTCGCCGGGTGAAGGCCCGCAGTTGCGAGCGCCCGGCCGGTCTCGACCGAGCACGTCACGCCCTCCCCGAGCGTGCCCGTTGCGCTCAGCGTGACGACCGCCGCGTCGGGCTCCGCGCGGTAGCGCTCCTTCAACGGCTCCTGGAGGGCACGCAGTTCCGTCCGGTCCACGCCTGCGATCGTACTTGTACCCGTGCCCCTCCCGGCCATACGCTGGACGGGCCGTGGTCTGTCCCGCCTGCAGCCAGGAGAACCCACCGGTCGCGCGCTTCTGCCTCGCCTGCGGCGCTCCGCTCACCGCGGACAGCCTGGCGCGCGACGAACGCCGGATCGTGACCGTCATCTTCGTCGACCTGGTCGGGTTCACCGCCCGCGCCGAGTCGCTCGACCCGGAAGAGGTGCGCGCCCTGCTCACGCCGTACCACGAGCGTGTCCGCCACGAGATCGAGTCGTTCGGGGGTGTAGTCGAGAAATTCATCGGCGACGCGGTGATGGGCATCTTCGGCGCTCCGCTCGCGCACGGCGACGACGCCGAGCGCGCGGTCCGGTCGGCGCTCGTGGTGCGCGACAACGTCGGCGGGTTCACCGACGGCGAGCTGCAGATCCGCATCGCGGTGAACACGGGCGAAGCGGTCGTCTCGCTCGGCGCGCGACCGGCGCTCGGCGAGTCGATGGTGGCCGGCGACGTCGTCAACACCGCCGCACGTCTGCAGGCGGCGGCTCCCGTCAATGCGGTCGTCGTCGGCGAGCAGACGTACCTGGAGACGAGGGACGTGATCGCGTACGAGCCGACGCAGCCCGTGGTCGCGAAGGGGAAGTCGCGGCCGATCCAGGCCTGGATCGCAGAGCATCCGCTCACGGCGGCGGGTGAGCGCCCGCTCGCCGACTGGTCGATCGTCGGCCGCGCGCCCGAGGTCGCGGTGCTGGGCGCACTGTGGGACCGCGTCCTGCAAACGCAGCTCCCTCACCTGATCTCGGTCTTCGGGCCGGCCGGCATCGGCAAATCGACGCTCGCGGCCGAGCTGGGCTCCATCGCGAGCGCCGGCGGCGCGCGCGTCATCCGCGGCCGCTCTCTTCCCTACCGCGAGAGCGGCGCCTACGGCGCGCTCGCCGGGCAGCTGATGCAGCTGTGCGGCGTGTTCGAGAGCGACTCCGGCGCGGTGATCGCCGAGGCGCTTCGCGCGCGGAGCGCGGAGCTACTCGCAGACGCGGACGCGGATGCGGACGTGGTCGCAGGGCATCTCGGCGTGATCGTCGGCATCGACGCGGGCAACGAGGCGGCCGACCGTGACGTCCTGTTCGCGTCGGTGCGCCAGTTCGTGGAGGCGGTCGCGCGCGAGCAGCCGACGATCCTCGTCTTCGAGGACATCCACTGGGCCGACGCGAACATGCTCGACCTGATCGAGACGATCGCGACCCGCGTGCACGGCCTCCCGCTCCTCCAGGTCACGCTCGCCCGGTCCGAGCTGCTCGACGCCCGCGAAGGCTGGGGCGCGAGGGTCGCCGGCTATACCGCGCTGACGCTCGGCCCGCTCGAGCAGGAACACGCGCGAGAGCTCGCCGTGCGGCGGCTCGGTGACGTCGACCGCGTTGACGAGGTGATCGCGGTGGCCGAGGGGAATCCGCTCTTCATCGAGCAGCTCGCCGCGACCATGGACGAGAGCGGGCCGGGCGCGCTGCCGACGAGCATCCGCGGGATCGTCGCTGCGCGGCTCGACGCGCTGCCCAGCCGGGAGCGCGCTCTGCTTCTGGACGCGGCCGTCGTGGGGAAGGTGTTCTGGGTCGAGGCGCTCTGCGCGATCAACCCCGACTGCACCGACATCGAGCACGTGCTCGAGGGGCTCGAGCTGCGTGATCTCGTCCGGCGCGAGCCGACGTCGATCATGGAGGGGCAGCAGCAGTTCGCGTTCACGAACATCCTGATCCGAGACATCGCGTACGACCTGCTGGCACGAGCCGACCGCGTGCGCCGCCACGCGCTCGTCGCGGAATTCTTCGACCGGTCGACCGGTGCGTCCGGCGAGGCGATCGGCGCGCTCGCTCGCCACTGGCGCGACGCGGGCGAGCACGAGCGCGCCGTGCAGCAGCTCGTGCTCGCAGCCGGTCAGGCCGAGCGCGGCTGGGCGAAGGATCGCGCCGCCCGGCTCTACCGGGAGGCGCTCGAGCTCGTCCCGGCGGAGGAC
>JAICTB010000154.1 GCA_025936595.1 Thermoleophilia bacterium
ACCTCCACCCCGCCCACCTGCTTCATCCGCTTCTTCCCCGCCTTCTGCTTCTCGAGCAGCTTGCGCTTGCGCGAGATGTCGCCGCCGTAGCACTTCGCGAGCACGTCCTTGCGCCGCGCCTTGACCGTCTCGCGCGCGATGATGCGCGCGCCGATCGCCGCCTGGATGGCGACGTCGAACATCTGGCGCGGGATCTCCTCACGCAGCTTCTCCACGAGTGACCGGCCGCGGTCGAATGCGAAGTCGCGGTGAACGATCAACGAGAGCGCGTCGACCGTCTCGCCGCCGACGAGGATGTCGACGCGTGCCAGGTCGCCCGCCGCGAAGCCCGTGATGTCGTAGTCGAAGCTGGCGTAGCCGCGCGTGCGCGACTTCAACTGGTCGTAGTAGTCGAGCACGATCTCCGCGAGCGGCAGCTCGTAGGTGAGGTGCACGCGCTGCTCCGACAGGTACTCGAGCTGGTCGAAGCGGCCACGGCGCGCGTTGTTCAGCTCCATCACCGTCCCGACGTACTCCTTGGGGACGATGATCGACGCCTTGATGTACGGCTCCTCGACCTCGTCGAAGGCATCCGGCAGGTCGGCCGGCGTGTGCACCTCGACCCACTCGCCGTTCATCGGCTTCACGCGGTAGGCGACGTTCGGCGCCGTGACGATCAGATCGAGGTCGAACTCTCGCTCCAGGCGCTCGCGCACGATCTCCATGTGCAGCAGGCCGAGGAAGCCGCAGCGGAATCCGAAGCCGAGCGCCTGCGACGTCTCGGGCTCGTAGAAGAGCGCGGCATCGTTCAGCTTCAGCTTGTCGAGTGCGTCGCGCAGCTCCGGATAGTCGTCGGACTCGGTCGGGAAGAGCCCCGCGAACACCATCGGCTTCACGTCCTTGTAGCCGGGAAGAGGCTCGGCGGCGGGGCGCTTCTCGGCGGTGAGCGTGTCGCCGACGCGCAACTCCGAGACGTCCTTCAGGCCGGTGATCACGTAGCCGACCTCGCCCGCCCGCAGCTCCGGCACGGGAAGCATCGACGGCGACATGAAGCCGATCTCCTGCGCCTCGAAGCGCGTGCCGAGCGCCATCGCGCGCAGTTGCTCGCGCGGCGTGAAGACGCCGTCCACGACCCGCACGAACGCGACGACGCCGCGGTACTGGTCATACGACGAGTCGAAGATGAGCGCCCGCGGGGGCGCTTCGGGATCTCCCGCCGGCGCGGGGATCCGCTCGATGATCGCGTCGAGCACCTCCTCCACCCCGACTCCCGTCTTGGCCGAGATGCGCAGCACACGGTCCGCGTCGTCGCCGATCAGCTCGGCGACCTCCGCCGACGCGCCGTCGGGGTCCGCCTGCGGCAGATCGATCTTGTTGACGAGCGGCACGATCTCGAGGTCGTTCTCGATCGCGAGATACGCATTGGCGAGCGTCTGTGCTTCGATCCCCTGTGCCGCGTCGACGACGAGGAGCGCGCCCTCGCAGGCCTGGAGGGACCGTGACACCTCGTAGGTGAAGTCGACGTGACCCGGCGTGTCGATCAGGTTGAGCTGATGGCCCTTCCACGCGACACGCACCGCCTGCGCCTTGATCGTGATGCCGCGCTCTCGCTCGAGATCCATCGTGTCGAGCACCTGGTTGCGCATCTCGCGCGCGCTGACGGTATCCGTCAGCTGGAGAATGCGATCCGCGAGCGTCGACTTGCCGTGGTCGATGTGCGCGATGATCGAGAAGTTGCGGATGTGCGATTGGTCCATGGGCCTCTAGCCGCGGCGGGCACGACTGCGCAGGGAGAGTAGCGCCTGCATCTCGCGCACTCCCACGAGCTTCCCGACGCCGAGGTAGGCCATCGTGGCGGCGGCGATCGCCGGGAGGAGCGAGACGAGCTGGCCTCCGAGCGATCGGTCGACGGCCGCGTCGAGCGCCGTCCAGACGGCGAAAGCCACCGCCCCCGCGACGGCCGACGATGCCGCGACGCGCGCGAACGATGCGGCAATCTCCCCGAACGCGATCCCGTCGAGTCTGCGTCGCATCGCGACGAGCAGCGCGGCGGTACCGGCGATGTTCACGATCGAAGTCGCGAGCGGGATCCCCCATGTGCCGAAGGGCGAGAATGCGACATCGAGGATCGCGTTGACGAACAGGTTCCCGAGCGCGATCGCCGTCGGCACCCAGTTGTCCTGGAGGCTGAAGAACGAGCGGTTGAGCATCAGCATCGTCCCGTTGAATGTCAGGCCGAGGCTCAGCGCGGCGAGACACGCGGCGACGACCGGGGTCTGATTGCTCGTGAACGCCCCGCGTTGGTAGATGACGCGCGTGAGCGGCTCGGCGAGCGCGGCTATGACGACGCTCGCAGGCACGAGCAGGAACGCGATCTGGCGTAGCCCGAGCACCGTCGTCGTGCGGAAGCCGGCCATGTCGCGCCGCGTCGCGAGGCGCGCGAGCGACGGGAAGAGCACCGTCGCGACCGCGACCGAGAAGACGCCCTGAGGAAGCATGTAGATGCGGAAGGCGGCGTCGATCGTCGACGGTGCGTTCCGGCTGATCAGCCAGCCGCCGATCACGCCGTCGACCAGGGCGTTGATGTTGATCAGGCCGAGCCCGAGCGTCACCGGCAGCATCAACTTGAAGACCTGCTTGACGGCGGGGTCGCGCCAGTCGATCACGGCCTGAAGCCGGCCGTCGCGTCCGCGCAGCCACGGGATCGGCAGCAGCACCTGCACGACCGTCCCCGCGAGGATCGACGCTGCATACACGTAGAGCTTGTGATCGGCGCCGTGGACGTGCGGGATCCCGAAGACGAGGCCGGCGATGATCACCACGTTCCACGCGACCGGTGTGAGCGCGGGAATCGAGAACTCGTCGTAGGTGTTGAGGATCCCGACGATGATCCCGGAGACGCCGAGCAGCGCGACGATCGGGAACAGCACCTGCGAGAGCCCGATCAGCAACGGGTGGTAGTGCGGGTAGAGCGGCGGCATGATCCATCGTGCGAGCAGGACGAAGACCGCCGTGACCGCGCCGAGGCCGAGCAGCGTCAGCCAGAAGAGCGATGATGCGACACGCCACGCGCGCTTCCGCTCGCCCTTCTCGATCAGGTCGCTGAACACGGGGACGAACGCCGACGAGAGCGCCGCGTCGGCGACGAGCGCCCGGATCGTGTTCGGGACGAGGAACGCGATGTTGAACGCGTTGATCGGCCCGTACACCCCGAAGTAGTTCTTGGCCACGATCTCGCGGAAAAGCCCGAGCACGCGTGAGATGCCGGTGGCGAACGAGAAGATCGCCGTGGAGAGCGCGAGGCGGCGCGCCGGTGCCTCCGCGACGGGGGTCGAGGCCGGGTCCTCCGTCTCGCCGGGAGCCGGGATCGTCTGGTCGCCGTCCACCGCTGCCAACGTTACGCGGGTGGGCGGCGGAAAGAGCCCTCTGCTACCATCGCGGCGCCCGCAGAAGCGGGCTTTTCCACGAGATGCCGAACATCAAGCAACAGAAGAAGCGCGTGCGCACCGCGGCCGAAGAGCGGCTCGAGAACCTCCGCTACCGCTCGACAATCAAGACGCTCTCGAAGCGGCTCGCGACGACGGTCGAGGCCGGGGACACGGCGGCGGTCGAGGGCGAGCACAGGGAGCTCGTCAAGCTGATCGACCGTGCGGTCTCGCGCGGCGCGCTGCATCGCAACGCCGGCGCGCGCAAGAAGTCCCAGGCTGCGAAGCTCGCGGCCGGCTCCTAGCCTTACTCCGCGCGCTGCGTGATCTCGACGAGCGCGCGCTCGAGCTCGAGCTCGTTCGCGAGCCGGGAGCCGCCCTTCAGCGCGTGGTCGAGCTCCGCGAGGCGGATCAGCGCGTCGTCGAGCTCCGTGGCGCTGAAGTTCCGCACCTGCGCGTAGAGCTTCTGCGCCGGGTACGGCTTCATCCCGAGCGTCGACGCAGCCTCGGCCGGCGAGACGCCCGCCGCCTCCAGCCGGTGCGCACCGCGCGCGCGCCGGACGTGGTTCGTGAGGCTGCCGACGAGCCTCGGGATCGTCTTCGACAACGGGTCGCCGGTGCGGTCGAGCATGCGCTCGGCCGCGCGGAGAACACCGCTGATGTCGCGCACGCCCCAGGCATCGGTGAGGTTCCACGGCGGCGAGCCCGCGCGCGGTGCCACGAGCTCCTCGACGTCGTGCTCGGTGACCTCGTCGCCGCCGGCCCAGGTCGCGAGCTTGTCGACTTCGCCGGCGAGCTCGTAGATGTTGTCGCCGACGAGCTCGACGAGCAGCCTGCACGCATCCGGTTCGGCCTTCGTCCCGTGCAGCTTGAACTGCTCGGCGACCCAGCGCGGGATCGCCTTCAAGGTCACGTCCCAGAGCAGGAGCTCGCCGCCCTTCGCTGCCACCGCCTTCGAGAGCGGCGCGTCCTTCTTCACCTCGCCGTCGGCGACGAGCGCGAGCGTCGTCCCGGGCGCAGGCGACTTCAGGTAGTCGGCCACGGCCTTCGCGTCCGGCGCCTTCCACGCGTCGATCCCCTCCACGACGACGAGGCGAGACCCGGAGCCGAAGAGGCCCATCACATTGCACGATGCGACCGCGTCGTCGCCGGGCGTCTCCGAGGCCGCGTGCACCTCGATCGCGTCCACGTCGAAGCGTGCACGCAACCGCGCAAGCGTCCGGTCGACCTTCGGCCGGTCGCTGCCGGCGATCAGATAGGCCGGCTTGAGCTCGTCGTCCGCCATCTGCGCCAAGCATAGGCGGCGGCGAGGAACGAGCCGGCGGCCGCGAGCGCGGCCCACCGCCCGTGCGCCTGGGCGACCGGGACCGCCGCAACGGCGCGGGCGCAGAGCGCGATGTAGGCGGCGACCCAGCCGTTCAGCCACGCGAGCGCGGCGGCGAGGGACGGCGCGACCGGATCGACTGCGGCAGCGGCGAACGCGAGCCCGAGCAACGGCCCGACGGCGGGCTCGACGAGCGCATTCGCGACGATCCCGAGCAGCGGAACGGCGCCGAACTGCAGCCAGAGGATCGGCGCCGTCGCGACGCTGCAGGCCGCAGAGACGGCGAGCGGACCGCCCAGGCTCGACGGAACCGGATAGCCCTCGAGCTCGCGCAACAGCGGCCGCACCGCGAGGAAGATCGCGGTCACCGCCACGAACGACAGCTGGAAGCCCGCGTCGAAGAGCGTGTACGGGTTCCACGCGAGGAGCGCGACAGCGGCGAGCAGGAGGACGTGCCACGGGTCGCGCTCCCGCGCCGCGAGCCAGGCGATCGACACGGCCGCGCCCGAGACGGCGGCGCGGATCACCGACGGCTGCGGGCCGACGGCGACGACGTACGCCCCGATCGCGGCGAGGGCGGCTCCGTGCGCCCACGCCCGGCCGATCCCGAGCAGCCAGGCGAGGCCGATCATGCCCCCCGCGAGCAGCACGACGTTCTGCCCGCTGACGGCCAGGAGGTGGTACAGCCCCGAGCGCCGGAACGCGTTCTTCAGCCCGGGCGTCAACCCGGTGTCGTCTCCGAGGAGCACTCCCTCCACGAGCGCGCGCCGTTCTCCCGTGAGGCCGGGCGCCGAGGCGCGGCGCAACCACCCGCGCAGCCGGTCGCCGGCGCCGCCGAAGCCGCCCCGGCGCCCGGTCACGGACCACTCGTCGACCCTCAGGACGACGTGGATCCCCTGCCGGCGCAGCCAGGTGCGCTCGTCGAAGCCGTGGGACGGGCCGCGCGGCAGCCGCAGGAC
>JAICTB010000244.1 GCA_025936595.1 Thermoleophilia bacterium
GTGCCACGTCTGCTTGCGGCCGTCCCAGAGCATCCAGAGGTAGCCGAGGACGATCACCGCGCCCGAGAAGATCGAGACGAGCCACCTGAGAAACGCGCGGCTGTAGCCGATCGGCGCGCCGACGTTGTCGCGCAGGTCGACGACACGAACGCCGAGGGCCGCGTCGCCCGGCGTCTGCCCCGTGCGGCCATGGAACCACGTGAAGTACGCCGCGCTCACGGCGAAACCGAGGACGACGCCGAACGTCTGCGACACCACAGCTTCGAGCACGTACGTGACGATCCCGAGCACGATGCTGTCGATGATCGAGGCGGCAAGCCTGCGCCAGAATCCGGCGGGACTGCCGCCGAGACCACCTGGGATGCCGTCGAGCATGGTGCCGTATCGTGTCAGCGATGTCGGACGACGAGACACAGCTCGACCCCGAGACGCGCGAGCGAATCGCCGCGCCTGCGTCGGCGGAGGCCGAGCGCGAGACGCGCCTGACGCCCGCGGAGGCCGTCAAGCAGATGCGCATCCGCGTGCCGGTACGTGCGAACAAGAAGCTGCGCACCGTCGTCGACCGTGTGAACAAGGACGACCAGCTCAAGGGCTGGTGGCATGTCGCAAACGTCAACGCGGTCGCGCGCATGGAGATCAACGACCACTCCTGGGTGCACATCCAGATCGTCACGAACATCGCGCTGAAGCTCCTGCGCCAGCTGACGAAGCACGGCGTCGAGCCGGCGATGGTCGTCGACTACGGCATGGAGCGCGATGACGCCGAGGTCGTGGTCGCGCTGACCGCACTCACGCACTGCGTCGGCATGTCGGTGCACCGGCACGGTCACGAGGACTTCAGCCTCTTCCTCGCGGAGCCGAAGCTGCGCGAGCTCGTCGGCAGCCTCTACGACGAGCCCGACCTGACCGTCGTCGTCTCCGAAGTGCTGCAGGGGATCATCAGCCACCGCTCCGACGGCGAGCCCCTGACGCTCGAGGCCGGCATCCTCCGCGTCGCCGACGCGCTCGACATGGAGCAGGGCCGCTCGCGCATCGCCTTCGAGCGCGGCCGCGTCGGCATCCACTCGCTGTCGGCGGCCGCGATCGAAGAGGTGGAGATCTCGGACGGCGAGCAGAAGCCGATCCGCATCTCGATCCGCATGAACAACTCATCCGGCATCTACCAGGTCGACGGCCTGCTGAAGGCGAAGCTGCGCGGCTCCGGCCTCGAGCCGTACGTCGAGGTTCTCGCGCACATCGACACGGAGGCCGAGAAGCGCCTCGTGCCGCTCTATCAGCTCGATCTCTGACCGGCCGCGGCTACAATGCACCCGCCCTGCGGGATCGTCTAATGGTAGGACGCCGGACTCTGAATCCGGTAGTCTAGGTTCGAGTCCTAGTCCCGCAGCCTCGTCTCACGCGCTCCCGACGTTGACGCCCTGCGTCGAGATCCAGTAACGTCACCGCTCGTACGTCCGTACAACGGGGAGCGATTCATGGGGGAAGCGCGTCGCGTGACGCGGCCAGATTCCGCAACGCGGCTTCGGGTCGTCACATTGACAGATTCGCTTTCGGGATCCGGAGGCGCCGAGAAGCTCGCTGCCGAGGTGACGCTACGGCTCGACGCGCAGCGGTTCGAGCGCGTCTTTTGCTCGAGCCGGGGTCATGCCGACGATAGGTACGTCGAGGCGTTCCGGGCGGCAGGCATCGAGCTGCTTCTTCTCGACCGGCGCCGAAGGGTGGACTTGGCAGCATGGAAGCCACTCCTTCGGGCGCTGCGAGGAGCCGACATCCTGCACACCCACAAGTTCGAGTCCAATGTATGGGGCGCGGCTTGGGGATCTCTCCTTCGCGTCCCTGTGATCGTCGCGCATGAACATACGTGGTCGTACCAGGGGAAGCCGCTGCGGCGATTTCTCGATCGCGAGATCGTTGCGCGCTCGGCATCAGCGTTTGTGATGGTCTCTCGCGAGGACGAACGACGCGCCCATGACATTGAAGGTGTTGACCGGAGCAGGATGATCTACATGCCGAATGGCGTTGAATCCCTTGTCGCGTCAGGCGCGTCTGTCCGGGAAGAGCTCGGCATTCCGGCTGCTGCGCCGGTCGTCGGAACGGTGGCGGTGCTGAGACCGCAGAAGGCGCTCCACAACTTGATCAGCGCGGCGGCATTTCTGCGGGACGAAGTTCCAGGCTTACGTGTCCTCGTGGCCGGCGACGGGCCGGAACGGCAGCGACTAGCCGAACTGGTCTCGGCGCTCGATCTCGACGACACGGTTCACCTTCTCGGGCGGCGCTCAGACGTCGCCGACGTCGTTGCAACGTTCGATGTGGCGGTCACATGCTCGGACTTCGAAGGGTCACCGCTTTCGGTGATGGAATACATGTCCGCAGGGAAGCCGGTCGTAGCAACACGAGTCGGCGGCGTGCCTGATTTGATCGAGGACGGAGTCCACGGGCGCCTGGTCGAGCCCGGCGCACCGCGCCCGCTGGCCGACGCGATCGGGGAGCTGCTGCGAGATCCCGCTCGTCGGTCGGAGCTCGGTCGGAACGCGTTCGAGCGACAGAGGCGGGAGTTTTCCATCGAACAAACGGTGGAACGATTCGAGCGCCTGTACGAGACATTGCATCGCTCGGCCAGTCTCACGCCTCGGAGGAACCAGCTGGCGGTCTCACGACCGCTCCTTCAGCAGCACTCGAATGTGACGTGGATCAAACGCCGGCAGCTCGATCGCCGGGTGACGTCGATTCCGGTTCCGGTCGAACGGCGGGTCGCGACGCACGACCGCCGCGCGACCGCCGCACAGCTTGCCACCACGATGCGTTGACGTCACCTTCGCCGTAGGGGGAGCCAGCCGCCGTAGCCCGGCGGAGTCCACCAGCTTCTCCGGCGCAGGAACCAACCTTGCGCAGATCGGCCGTCCGGTCCCAGAGCGCCTAGCCTTTTCCGCCGTTTGGGTCTAGCGACGGCTCAGGCGCCCGCGACGGGCGAGACGCCGAGAATGCGCCCCGACGCGTCGACCGCGCGCACGGCCACTGCCTTCGGCGGCGTCTTGAGCTGGATCGTCGTCTCGAGACCGCTCCACGCGTGACGGGCGATCTTCGCCAGATGCTTTGCGTCCGGACCGGCGAGCACGTCCCAGTGGTCGATCGCCAGGCACCCGTTCCAGCTCGCGTAGACGCGGTCGCCGTCGAGCGCGACCGCAGGGCGGCCACCGGGCGCGCCGTTCCA
>JAICTB010000139.1 GCA_025936595.1 Thermoleophilia bacterium
AACGCGTGACGGGCGAAGCTCGACGAGCCCCCGGCCTCCGGATAGCGGACAGTGCCCTCGGCATAGGTCGCAGCGGTGGCCGCGAAGATGAGGCCGCTGATGATGAAGACGAGCGGCGTGAGGCCGAGTGCGATGCTCGCGACGAGGCCGAGCGCGTAGTAGATCGACGAGCCGACGTTGCCGTAGGCGGTCGCGAAGAGGGCGGGCGCTCCGAGGACGCGCTCGAGGCCGTGGCTCTGACGGCGGCGCCTGGGCACGGCGGGATGCTACGCCCGGTACGGGACGCTGCTGAGGATCACGTGCGGCTCGAAGAGCAGCAGCCGCTTGATCGTGAGCGCACGCCGGCCGCGCAGGAAGCGCAAATTCTCGTGGATCCGCTCGGGCAGAACCACGTTGACGGCGGACCCCTCGTCGGCGGTGAGCCGCCGGACGTAGGCGAGGATCGAGTCCCCGAGCTTGCCCTCGAGCGGCGCATCGTCGACCGGCAGGCCGAGCGCGTCCGCATCCCAGTCGCGGTCGCCGAAGTGGACGGCGCGCACGTCCTCGACGTCGAGTGCAGCGGCGTACGCGGCCGCCTGGCGCGTCGCGTCGTCGAGCTGGCCGGCGAGGACGCGCACGACGAGCCGCTCCGGGACGCGGCCTTCGGGCCGGCGCGCGGACGTGACCGCGGGAACGTCCGCGACGACGACGCGCGGCTCCACGAGCAGGCGCAGCTTCAGGCGGAACTGCGCCCGCTGCGCCGCGGCGAAGAGCGAGCGCTTGCGGAACTGCTCGGGCAGGACGACGGTGACGATCGAGCCGTCGTCGCCGCCGCGCAGGCGCTCGATCGCGCCGAGCACCGCCTCGGCCGGATCGGTGCCGACGGGCCGCACGTCGAGGCGCGGCTCGCCGCCCGTGTAGTCGAACCAGCGCGCGTGGATCCCCGTGTCGCTGCCGCGGACCGGCACGTGCAGCGCCTCGAAGGTGCCGCCGCCGATCAGGCGCGCGTACCAGACAGCCCCTTCGGCGGCGACGTCGAGAGCCTCGGTGTAGACAAGCACGCGGTTCCGCACCGCGGCACCCTACCGCGCTAGCGAAACACCTGATACGGGACGCTGGAGAGGATCACGTGCCGCTCGAAGAGCAGCAGCCGCTTGATGTAGAGCGCCCGCTGATTGTGCAGGAGCCGCGCCCAGCCGCGGACGACGAGCTCGGGCATCACGACGTTGACGACGGTGCCCTCGTCGGCCGTAAGCTCCCGGACGTAGGCGAGGAGCGGTGTGCCGACGTCGCGATACGGGTCGTCGCTCATGTCGATCGGAACATCGCTTAGACCGGCGCGCTCCCAGTCGCGCACGAACGCGTCCGCCTCGTCGGAGTCGAACGCGAACATCACGGCACGCGTGTCGGCGATGCCGAGCGACCGGGCATAGTTGACCGCGCGCAGCGACGCACCGTGGACCCCGTTGACGAGGATCCGCACGGCGAGCCGCTCCGGCGTCCTTCCCTCGGGCGCGTGCGCCGGCGAGACCGCAGGCACGTCCGCGACGACGACACCGGGTTCGGCGAGCAACCGCAGCTTCAGCCTGAACGACGTGCGACGCGCGGCCGAGAGAATCGACTGCCGGCGGAACTGCTCCGGGATCACCACCGTCACGAATCCCGCCTCGCCGCGCGGCAGCCGCCACACCTCCTCGAGGATCGCGTTCGACCGGCCGTCGGCAGCGCGCAGGACCTCGAGCCGCGGCGCGTCCCCGGCGAAGTCCCACCAGCGCGCCCGGATCCCGGTGTCCGTGTGCGGGCCGGGGGCATGCAGTGCCCGTAGACCGTCTCCGCCTGTGATCTCGCGGGCATACCAGAGCGCGCCTTCCGTGGCGAGGTCGATCGAGTCGGCCCAGAGCAGGGTCTCGTTCACCGGCGCGCCCGCGGCGAGCACGGCGGTCGTCCCGGCCCGGAGCCGCCGGCCGAAGCGCCGGTAGTGCCGGTTGATGCCGAGGAAGGTCAGCACGAGCAGCGGGATCGCGACGATCACGAGCCAGGCGCCCTCGCCGAACTTCGTCCAGATCACAACCAGCGTCACGAGCCCCGTGGCGGCTGCGCCGGCGGCGTTGAACGTGACCCGATGACGCCAGCCGGTGTCTCGCGTACGCAGCCAGTAGCGGACCATGCCGGCCTGGGAAATCGTGAACGCGGTGAAGACGCCGATGACATACAGGTGGATGAGCGACTCGACGCTCGCGTTGTAGATCCAGAGGAGCGCGCACGCGACGGCGGTCAGGACGACGATGCCGTTCGAGAAGACGAGCCTGTCGCCGAGGTTCGTGAACTGACGCGCGAAGAACCGGTCGCGCGCGAGCAGTGCCGCGAGCCGCGGGAATCCCTGGTACGACGTGTTCGCCGCGAGCACGAGCACGCCGAGCGTCAGGACCTGCACGACCCAGTACATGAAGCCGAACGGGGACGAGGTCGGGAAGACGGCGCGCGCGATCTCCGACAGCACAGACGGCGTCCCCGTCGCGTCCGGGCGCGCGTGCAGGTGAACGGCGAGCCAGGAGACTCCGACGAACATCGACACCGCGATCGCCCCCAGGATCAGCAATGTCGCTGCGGCGTTGCGACCGTGCGGACGGCGGAACGCGTTGACGCCGTTCGCGATCGCCTCCACGCCGGTGAGCGCGGTCGAGCCGGAGGCGAACGCACGCAGGATCACGAATGCGCCGACCGCGCCCACGCCTCCCGCGAGCGGATGCGGAACGACCGCGCGCGGGCAGCCCGTGGACGCGCACTTGACGAGGCCCGTTCCGATCAGCGCGAAGATCGACGCCACGAACGCGTAGGTCGGGATCGCGAATAGCGCGCCCGCCTCCTTGACGCCGCGGAGGTTCGCGATCGCGATCAACACGACGGCGAGGAGCGACAGGGTCAGCTCGTGCCCTTGCAGCGACGTGACGGCGGAGGTGAGCGCGAGGACGCCCGCGGCCACTGAGACGGCAACGGTCAGGACGTAGTCGGTGAGGAGCGCTGCGGCGGCGACGAGGCTTGGCAGCCGCCCGAGATTCTCCTTCGCGACGACATAGGCGCCGCCCGAGCTCTCGTAGACGAGCACCGTCTGGCGATACGACAGCAGGACGATGGCGAGCAGTCCGGCGATCGCGAGCGAGATCGGGAACGCGAGGTGCGCCGAGGCGGCGGACGCGCCGACGAGCACGACGAGGGCCGCCTCGGTCGCATAGGCGACCGAGGAGAGCGGGTCCGACGCGAAGATCGGAAGCGCGAGCCATTTCGGCAGAAGCGTCTCCTCGAGCTCGCCCGTTGCCATCGGACGGCCGACGACGACGCGTTTCAGCCGGGGCGATGCGGCCCGCGGATCAGTCCGCTGCGCCATCGAGCGCCGCCTTGGCCCTGTCGATCTCGCGGCGCAGAAGCGGCGTCCCGCCGCGGCCGTAGAGCGGTCCGTTCCCGTCCACGAGCAGACGTTCGGCGAGCAGCACGCCGCGTGCGGTCGCCGGCCGGTCGAGATCGCACAGGTGTGCCGCCAGTTCGAGGAACTGCGCGCGGCACTCCCTGATCGCCCCTCGATCGAACGGCGACGCACTCGGCAGGAGCCGCTCGTCCGCGGCGTGCACGGCGCCTGCGAGCGACCGCCCGAGGTCGATCCTGTTCTTCTCGGCGAGCAGTTCGTCCACGCGCCAGGCGAGGCGCGGCGACGGAAGCCGCGTGCCGAGAAGCTCGGCGTCGGCGCGCCGTCGCGCCGCTCGGATCGCGCGACGCGCCTCCCAGCTGCGCACCGGGGCGAGCAGTCTCGTGGCCATGTCGCGAGGCTAGGAGGCGCCGGCTCAGAGCCGGCTCAGGATCGACCCGTCCCGGCTCAAGGTTTGCTCAAGATGCCCTACGACGCGGCTACGAGGCGGTAGCCGGCGCCCGGCTCCGTGAGCAGGTGGCGCGGCCGCGCGGGGTCCGGCTCGAGCTTGCGGCGCAGCTGCGAGACGTACACGTGCAGGTAGTTCGATTCGTCGCCGTAGGCGGGCCCCCACACCTCGCGCAGGATCGTGCGGTGTGTGAGCAGCTTGCCTTCGTTCTGCGCCAGGAGGCGCAGGATGCGGAACTCGTGCGGCGTCAGGTGCACGAGCTCGCCGCCGACCGTGACCGACGACTTCTCCAGGTCGATCCGGATCGCACCAACCTCGACCACCGGCTCCCCCGGCGCGCCGGCACGGCGGAGCGCTGCGCGCAGACGAGCGAGCAGCTCGCCGATCGCGAACGGCTTCGTCACGTAGTCGTCCGCGCCGGCGTCGAGCGCGGCGATCTTCTCCTCCTCTGCCCCGACCGCCGAGACGAGCAGGATCGGCACCTCTGTCCAGGTGCGCAGGTCCTTGCAGACGTCGATCCCCGATCCGTCGGGGAGCAGGAGGTCGAGGATCACTGCGTCCGGCGGGCGAAGCGCTGCCGCGGCCTGTGCCTCGGCCGCCGTTGTCGCGGTATCGATCGCATAGCCCGCGCCGCGCAGGTTCGTCGCCAGCGCCCGCAGGAACTGTGGCTCGTCGTCGACGATCAGCACGCGCTGCGTCACGAGCGAACAGTCGCAGGCACGCGCTCGGCCGGCAGCGTGAGCCTCACGTGGGCGCCGCCGCCGTCACGCTCGCCGAGGTGGAGCGTGCCGTCGTTCACGGCCGTGAACCCGTGGGCGATCGCGAGTCCCAGGCCCAGCTCGTTGCGTGAGCTCGTGGCGCCGCCGATCCCCGGCCCGCGGTCGAGGATCTCGACGACGATGCCGTCGCGGGTTTCGCCGGCCCGCACCTCGATCGCGCCCGGCGAGAACTTGAGCGCGTTCTCGATGAGGTTCACGAGCACGCGCTGCATCTGCACGGCATCGACGCGCGCGGCCGGCAGTCCCTCGGCGATGACAATGCCGATCCGCGCGCGATCGGACGACTCGCCGACGGCCTGGCCGAGCAGGTCGTCCACGGTCCAGAGCGCAGGATGCGGCGCCGCCGCGCCCGCCTGCAGCCGCGACAGGTCGAGCACGTTCTCGACGAGGCGGCTGAGCCGCGCGGTCTCGAGGCGGATCGTCTCGAGCAGCTCGGCGCGATCGTCGCGGGAAAGGTCGAGCTCGCCGTCCTGGAGACCGCCCACCGCCGCCTGCATCGTCGCGAGCGGCGTGCGGAAATCGTGCGAGACCGTCTGGAGGATCACGGTCTTGATCGCGTCCGACCGGCGGACCGCCTCGGCGTCCCGGCGCTCCTCCGACACGGCAAGGAGCGACGCGATCGCCGCCTCGAACCGGCGCTGCGCAATCGCATCGCCGCCGGCGAGCACGTGCTCGGCCCGGCTTCGGATCTCGTCGAGCGGCGTCTCCTGCAAGAGCGCAGCCGCGGCATCCGAGAGGAGGGCCGACTCACGCTCGCGCTGCTCCGCCTCCGCGGCCCGCCTGCTCGCTCGTGTCGCGAGCTCGCTGGCAACGACGGCGGTGACGAGGTACACCGCGAGCGCGCTCCAATTCCGCCCGTCGGCGAGCGTCAGCGTGTGTACGGGCGCGAGGAACAGGAAGTTGAACGCGAGCATCGAGGCGAGCGCCGCAGCGATCGCGTACCCGAGGCCGAACAGCACGGACGTGGCGAGGACGGCGAGTGTGTAGAGCACGCCCAGGCTCAGCGTCGGCGCAACCGGGCGCAGCGCGAAGACGAGACCGGTCGCCGCCGCGACCGTCAGCGCGGAGCCGGCAATCGCCGCGCCGTGGCGCCGTACATCCATGGAGGCGAATCTAGCGCGGAGGCCCGGCATGCCGGGCCTCCGCGCGAATGGTCTACCCGTGAATCGAGACGATCAGCGGGATGATCAGGATCGCGACGATGTTCGCGATCTTGATCATCGGGTTGATCGCGGGGCCGGCCGTATCCTTGTACGGATCGCCGACGGTGTCGCCGGTGACGGAAGCCGAGTGGGCCTCGGAGCCCTTGCCGCCGTAAGCGCCGTCCTCGATCGACTTCTTCGCGTTGTCCCAGGCGCCGCCGCCCGAGGTCATCGAGATCGCGAGGAAGAGGCCGGTGACGATCGTGCCGATCAGCAGGCCGCCGAGCATCTTCGCGTTGATGATCCCGACCACGATCGGGAACCCGATCGGGATCAGCGCCGGCGCGAGCATCGACTTGATCGCCGAGCCGGTGACGATGCCGACGGCGCGGCTGTAGTCG
>JAICTB010000282.1 GCA_025936595.1 Thermoleophilia bacterium
CAGCCCGTCAACCTCCGCGACCTCGATCGGTTCGACGCCGGCGACGAGGTGACGCCCGAGACGCTCGTCGAGAAGCGCCTGATCAAGAACACGCGCACCGACGTGAAGCTGCTCGGCGTCGGCGAGGTGTCGAAGAAGCTCGCCGTCCGCGTCCATGCGATCTCGGCGTCGGCGCGCGAGAAGATCGAGGCAGCCGGCGGCACCGTCGAGCTCCTGCGCGAGCCCAGGGTCAAGAAGGCGCGCCATCGGAAGGCGAAGCCCGCGGCCGCCGCAGAGCCCGAGGCAGCGACGGACGAGCAGCCCGAGGCGGCCGCCGCCGAAGACGAGGCTCCGGCCGACGAGGCCGAGGCGCAGGAGGCGACGGAGGAGTAGATGTTCGCCTGGCTCGGCAACGTCTGGCGGGTCCCCGAGCTCCGCCGCCGCCTTCTCTTCACCGCCGGCGTGCTCGCCGTCTACCGGTTCGGCTCGTGGGTGCCCGCACCGGGAGTCGACCAGCAGGCGATCAACCAGTTCTTCACCAGCGGTGCCGGCAGCGGCGGCGCCCTGAGCCTCCTCAACCTGTTCTCCGGCTCGGCGCTCTCGCGCTTCTCGCTCTTCGCGCTCGGGATCATGCCGTACGTCACGGCGTCGATCATCTTTCAGGTCCTCGCCGTGGTCGTTCCCTCGCTGGAGCGCCTCCAGAAAGAGGGCGAGGCCGGCTACGCGAAGATCACGCAGTACACCCGGTATCTCACCGTTGCGCTCGCGGCCGCGCAGTCGACCGGCTACGCGTTCCTCTTCAAGCACAGCGGCGCTCTCCCGAACACGAACTCGGGCCGCCTGATCCTGATCATCCTCACCCTCACGGGCGGCACGACGCTGCTCATGTGGATGGGCGAGCAGATCACCAAGCGCGGCATCGGCAACGGGATCTCGCTCCTGATCTTCGCCTCGATCCTCGCCTACGCGCCGTCGGGCATCAGCGGCTGGATCAACGGCGGGACGTCGGGCCGCCTCTTCTTCCCGCTCGTCGCGCTCGGGATCGTCGTCGCGGTCGTCTTCGTGATGGAGGGCCAGCGGCGGATCCCGATCCAGTACGCGCGACGCCAGCTCGGCAACCGGCAGACGACCGGCGGGTCGACCTACATGCCGCTCAGCGTCGTCATGGCCGGCGTCATCCCGATCATCTTCGCCGCCGCGATCCTCGCCGTGCCGCAGACGATCGGCAGCTTCAAGGTCGGCTGGAGCAACTGGCTGACGCAGAACTTCAGCCCGACGGGCTGGAAGTACCTGCTGCTCGAGGCGATCCTGATCATCCTGATGACCTACTTCTATACGTCGGTCGTCTTCAACCCGGTGGAGCAGGCCGACAACCTGCGCAAGTACAACGGCTACATCCCGGGCATCCGGCCGGGGCCGCCGACGGCGGCGTACTTCGACCGCGTGCTGAACCGGCTGACCTTCCCGGGCGCGCTGTTCCTGGCGGCCGTCGCGGTCGCGCCGTCGATCTTCATCGCGGAGTTTCACTTCTCACAGGCGGTGTACCGCGCCCTCGGCGGTACCTCGGTCCTCATCGTCGTCGGCGTGGCGCTCCAGACGATGCGACAGATGGAGTCGCAGATGGTCATGCGCCATTACGAAGGGTTCTTACGCTGAACGTACTCGTCCTCGGGCCCCAGGGCTCGGGGAAAGGCACGCAGGCGCAGCGGATCAACACGGTGTACGGGGTTCCGCACATCGCGACCGGCGACATGATCCGCGAGATGAAGGAGCTGCCCAACGAGGTGGGGCGGGAGCTGAAGGCGGTCTATGACCGCGGCGACCTCGTCTCGGACGACCTGATGATCCGCCTGATCCGCGACCGGCTCTCGCGCGGCGACACCATGCACGGCTTCGTCCTCGACGGCTTTCC
>JAICTB010000156.1 GCA_025936595.1 Thermoleophilia bacterium
CGGACCTGCTGGAGGCGCTGCAACCCGGCGACCTGCTCGTCCTCAAGTCGGATCACGGCTGCGACCCCACCACGCCGTCGACTGACCACTCGCGCGAGCACGCGTTGCTCCTCGCGTACGTCGAGGGAAGAAATGCCGCCGGGAGGGTGCACGAGGACGGCGAGTTTGCGGACGTCGGCGCGACCGTGAACGCCTGGCTCGGCGGTAAGCCTGCGCCGCGGGGGATTCCCGGCGCGCCGATCGTCGAGTCGTGAGGTGAAAGGAGCTCTAAACGATCCTGCGCTCGTCGCGGACGAGTACGCCGACGAGTCACGGCTCCGCCGCCGGGCGGCGGCCTACACGGGCGCCGGGACTGCCGCCGACACGCGGGTGCCGCTCGTGGCGGCCGTCGTGGCCGCGCGCCCGGCGCGCGTGCTCGAGGTCGGTTGCGGCTGGGGCGAGCTCGCCGAATGGCTGGCGCGCGACACGGGCGCCGAGGTCGTCGCGATCGACACCTCCCCGCGGATGGTCGAGCTCGCCGTCGACCGCGGAGTCGACGCCCGCGTCGCCGACGTGCAGGCGCTCCCGTTCGAAGACGGGGCGTTCGACGTCGCTGTCGCGGCGTGGATGCTCTACCACGTGCCGGACCTCGACCGCGGGATCGCGGAGCTGGCGCGTGTGCTCCGGCCCGGCGGTCGGCTCGTCGCCGCCACAAACTCCCTCTTCCATCTGCAGGAGCTGAGAGACCTTGTCGGGAGCGGCCCCTCCCCGAGCACGTTCTCGCGCGAGTCGGGAGAGGAGGCGCTGGCACCGTACTTCGCGCACGTGCGCCGGGAGGACGTCGACGGCCTGCTCGAGCTCGCGGACCGTGCCGAGGTGGCCGCGTACGTTCGCGCGTCGATCTCGATGTCGCCGTTCGCCGGCAACCTTCCGGCCGTCGTCGCGGAGCCGTTCGTCGCGCGGCGGGCCAGCTCGGTCTTCGTCGCGGAGAAGCCCTGATGCCGTGCGACGACCCGGCGCTCGTCCGCGAGCAATACGCGTGCGAGGACAATCTGCAGGCGCGGCGCGACCTCTACGGGGAGGTTTCTGGGCCTCACGCGCCCGACGTGCTCTGGAAGACCCTCGTCGAGTGGCAGCCAACTCAGGTGCTGGAGGTCGGCGGCGGGCCGGGCGAGCTCTCGGGGCGGATGCAGCACGAGCTCGGCGCGAGCGTCAGCTTCGTCGACATCTCGCCGCGCATGGTCGAGCTTGCGTGCGGGCGCGGCATCGACGCGCAGGTCGGGGACGTCCAGGCGCTTCCGTTCGCCGACGGGCAGTTCGACACGGTGGTTGCGGCGTGGATGCTCTACCACGTCCCGAACCTGCAGCTCGGGCTCGCGGAAATCGCGCGGGTTCTCCGGCCGGGCGGGGCGCTCGTTGCAGTGACGAATTCTGTGCACCACCTTCGCGAGCTGCGGGAGCTCATCGCCTACCCGACGGGATGGGAGGAGACGTTCAGCCGCGAGAACGGGGAAGATCTACTGCGGCCGCACTTCGCGCGCGTCGACCGCTTCGACATGGAGAGTGTCGTGACGGTGCGCGCGCGGGAGAAGCTCGTCGCGTACCGTGAGTCGATCAGCGTGGAGACGCAGCCTGTGCCCCTGGACGTCGAGCTGCCGTTCATCGTCCACGGCCGCACCACGATCTTCGTCGCGACGACGTGATCCGCGCGGCGGAGCTGATCCAGCGCAAGCGCGACGGCGAGGAGCTCCCGGACGAGGAGCTCGCCGAGCTGATCCTCGGTTACGCGCGAGGAGACGTGCCGGACTACCAGCTGGCGGCGTTCTGCATGGCGGTCTTCTTCCGCGGCCTCTCCGAGCGCGAGACGTTCGTGCTCACCGATGCAATGGTGCGAAGCGGCGAGACGATCGACCTGGGCTCGGCGCTCGGCCGCAAGGTGGTCGACAAGCACTCGACCGGCGGAGTCGGCGACAAGACGTCGCTCGCTGTCGCGCCGATCGTCGCGGCCTGCGGCGTGCCGCTCGGGAAGATGAGCGGGCGCGGGCTCGGCCACACCGGCGGCACCCTCGACAAGCTCGAGTCGATCCCGGGCTTCCGGACCGAGCTCGCGCTCGACGAGTTCGTCGCGCAGGTTCGGGAGGTTGGCGTCGCGATCATCGGTCAGACCGCCGATCTCGTCCCGGCCGACAAGCTGCTCTATGCCCTGCGCGACGTGACCGCCACCGTCGACCAGCTGTCGCTGATCGCGGCGTCGATCATGTCGAAGAAGATCGCCGGCGGCGCACAGGCGATGGTGCTCGACGTGAAGGTGGGGGACGGTGCCTTCATGCGGTCGCTCGAGACCGCGCGTGAGCTGGCCGAGACGATGATCGCGCTCGGCCGCCGGGCCGGTCGCGAGGTCGTCTGCATCCTGACCGACATGGACCAGCCGCTCGGAGCAGCCGTCGGCAACGCCCTCGAGGTCAAGGAGGCGCTCGACACCGTGCGCGGCCAGGGCCCCACGGACTTCTCCGCGCTCGTGCTCGACGCGTGCGGGAAGCTGCTCGCGCTCTCAGACCTCGGCGTCGACGAGGCCGAAGGGCGGCGCCGCGCCGCGGAGGCGGTGGCCGACGGGAGTGCCGAGTCGGTCTGGAGACGCTGGATCGAGGCGCAGGGGGGAACGCCCGACGAGTCGGCGCTTCCTGCGGCCCCGGTCGTGCGCGAGCTCCCCGCGCCGGCGGGCGGCTACGTCCAACGTCTCGGAGCCACCCGCGTCGGCAACGCCGCCGTCCATCTCGGCGCGGGCCGGCGCACCAAGGAGGATACGGTCGACCATGCGGTCGGCATCGTCTGCCACGCCAAGCGCGGAGATCGCGTCGAAGCCGGGCAGCCGCTCGCCTCGGTGCACGCGCGCGACGAGACTGCGGCCGACGTTGCGGCGCGCGAGGTGCTCGCCGCGTACGAGCTCGGAAGCGAGCCGCCACCGGAGCGGCCGGTGCTGCTCGAAGTCGTGCGCTAGCAGCTCCCAGAGCCGGGTCTCAGGAACACGGATCCGAGAAGACAGCGCGCCGCTACGTTGGCAGCGTGCCCGAACTGCCCGAGGTCGAGACCGTCCGCCGCCGGCTCGCGCCGCTGCTCGAAGGGCGGCGCTTCGAACGCGTCGAGATCGGCGACGCCCGGCTGACGCGCCCGGCCGATCCGTTCGAGGTCGCCCGCGAGCTCGAGGGCGAGCGCGTGGCGCTCGTCGACCGTCGCGGCAAGTATTTGATTGTTCGGTTCGAGTCGGGAAGGGCTCTGCTGATTCACCTCCGGATGACGGGGTCGCTGAGACACGCTGCGTCGGGAACGCTGCCGGACGATCCGCACCAACGTGCCGTTGTCAACCTAGACGACGGGTCGGACGTCGCCTACCGCGATGTCCGCCGGTTCGGCACCTGGCTGCTGCTCGAGCCGGACGAGGTCGACCTGTATGTCGACGCGAGGGTCGGCCGGGAGCCGCTCGGCGAGACCTACAGGGCGAAGCACCTCGCGCAGGAGCTCGAGGGTCGCCGCGCACCCGTCAAGGCGGCGATCCTCGACCAGCGGACGATCGCCGGCGTCGGGAACATCTACGCCGACGAGGCGCTCTGGCGCGCGCGCATCCATCCGCTGACGCCCGCCGCCGCGCTCGGCCCCGACGAGGTCAAAGCGCTGCACCGCTCGATCCGCGCGGCGCTGCAGGCGGGGATACGCCGGCAGGGATCGACGCTCCGCGACTACCGGCTACCGAACGGCGAGGCGGGCGCCGCGCAGGACGAGTTCAGGGTGTACGGACGCGGCGGCGAGCCGTGCGAGCGCTGCGGGACGCCGATCGAGAAGATCCGCGTCGCGGGACGCGGCACGTGGTACTGCCCGAGCTGCCAGCGCCCGGTCCGCTACGCAGCGAGCAGGTCGTTGAGCCGGCCGTCGCGGTCGAGGCGCCAGAGCTCGGTGTAGCCGCCGATCGGCCGGTCGTCGATCAGGATCTGCGGCACCGTCCAGCCGCCGGTCAGCTCGTTCAGCGTCGCGCGGAAGCCGGGATCGTCGTCGAGGTGGATCTCCTCGTAGGCGATGCCACGAGAGTCGAGCAGCGCCTTGGCGCGCACGCAGTAGCCGCACCAGCGGGTCGTATACATCCGAACCTGTGCCATCACTCGTTCAAACGGAGAAACGCCCGCGGAGATTCCCCGGAACCGTCTTTACACTGGCCGCAATGGCCGGTCGCACCTACAAGACGGAGGCGATCGTGCTGCGGTCGCTGCGGTTCTCCGAGGCCGACCGGATCCTGCACCTCTACACCGCGGAGAAAGGCCGCATCGGCGCGATCGCGAAGGGCGTGCGCAAGACGAAGTCGCGCTTCGGGGCGCGGCTCGAGCCGCTCTCGCACGTCGAGCTGATGCTCCACGAGGGCGCGGGAGAGCTGCAGACGATCACAGGCGTCGAGCTCCTGCGCTCACACCACGCGACGCGGGAGGACAACTACCGCCTGAACGTCGGGCTGATCGGCGCCGAGGCGATGCTGCGCCTGTTCGGCGAGCCGGAGGGCAACGCGAGGGCGTTCGGCGCGCTCGCGCGGTTCCTCGACCTGCTCGACGAGACGCCGGCTGCCGAGTCGCGGCCCGCGACCGACCCGCTCGCGCTGTCGTTCCAGCTGAAGCTGCTCTGGCTCGCGGGCTACCTGCCGCATCTGACGAGCTGCGTCGAGTGCGGCTCGACCGCCGAGCTCGAGGCGTTCTCGGCGCGGGCCGGAGGCGCCGTCTGCGCAATGCACGCTGCCGGCGCGCTGCGACTCTCGCGCGAAGGCATCGCCGGCATCGAGCGCCTGCTCTCGACTCCGCTCGCCGACGCGGCGGACGCCGAGCTGTCCGAGCGGGCACGCCGCGACGGCCTGGCGGTGATCACCTCGTCGTACGAGGAGCACGGCGGATTCCGGCTGCGGACCGTTTCGGCGTGAGCGGGGGCCGCTCGTGAGGCGCGATCTCGGAGACGGGATCGAGCTCGACGACGCCAAGGAGCGCATCGACCGTGACGAGGTGCACCGGTTCATCTCGGAGGAGAGCTACTGGGCGGCCGGACGCGCGCGAGAGACGCAGGACAACCTGATCGACGAGGCCGCGCGGGTGGTCGGTCTCTACGACGGCGACCGGCAGATCGGCTTTTGCCGCGCGGCCTCCGACGGAACCTCATTCGTCTATCTCGCCGACGTCTACGTGCTCGACGACTACAGGGGCCGGGGGCTCGGAGAGGCGCTCGTGCGCGCGATGGTCGAGGAGGGGCCGCTCGCGCACCTGCGCTGGATGCTGCACACGACCGATATGCACCCGCTCTACCGCAAGGTGGGCTTCGGCGAGCCGGGGGTGAAGCTGATGGAGCGGCAGGCGCTCTAGCTGTAGGACCCGAGCAGGTTGGTTCTGCTGACCGGGGGTTGGTGGCTGAGGGCTGAGTGTCGTCTGCGATGGTTGTAGTGCCAGAGCCAGCCGTCAAGGGCGGCGGTGCGTTCGTCGCTTGAGCCGTAGATGGCGCCGTAGGCCCAGCTGGCGAGCATCGTGCGGATGAAGCGTTCCGCCTTTCCGTTTGTCTGCGGACGGTAGGGGCGGGTGCGCAGGTGTCGGAGCTTGAGTCGACGGCAG
>JAICTB010000068.1 GCA_025936595.1 Thermoleophilia bacterium
AGATCGAGCTTGATGTTCGGCAGTGCGTTCAGGTCGAAACCGAGCGCGTCGAGCGTCTGCAGGCACACCTCGGTGGCGCGGTCCTTCGTATACGTCGCCTCGAGCGGCGACAGCCTGCGCATCCACGAGGTGTGGTAGCTCGCGGGCACGTCTTCGCGCTCGTCGCCGAGCAGCTTGGCGAACCAGCGTTCGCGCAACCTGTCGTAGCTCGGCGCCGATGCATCCGCCGCCGCATGCAGCGCGCGCGAGAGCTCGTGCAACGAGATGTCCTTCTCCTCTTCGTTGCGGGCCACGGCGTCCGCGATGCCGGAATACTCGGCGGCGAGCTCCTCCGACGCCGCCAGAAGCTCGAGCCGGTCCGGGTTGAACCGCGCGCTCGCGTCCGCCTGGATCCGGCCGAGCTCCTCGCGATCGGCGTAGTCGGCGAGCACCGCGAGCTTCGCCTGCGCGGTCCGGAGCGGCATTTCCTCCCCGGCGAAGGTGACGCGCTCGGCGAGCTGCCGATTCTCCAGTTCGTCCTCGCGTTCTGCGAGCTGCGCGGAGATGAGCGCCGATTCGCACGTCTTGCGCAGCCGGTAGAGCAGCTCGCGGTCGTCTCCCGCAGTGCCGGCCTCGGCCTCGCGGAGCGCGTCGAGCTGGTCTCGCGTGAAGAGGTCGGCGTAGCGGCGAACGATCTCGGCCTGTTCCGAGATCTCCTTCTCGCCGACGCGCACCGCGCGCCACTCCTCCGAGCGCTCGAAGAGGTACCGCTCGAGGCGGGACTGGAACTCGGCAGGCGTGAGAGTTGAGGTGGTGCTCACGTGACGACCCCGGCCAGGCGTTGCGCCACGTCGACGAGCACGCGCGGGTCGAACGGCTTTGCAAGCACCGCGTCGGCCCGGTCCCGGTATTCGTCGATGTCGACCGAGCCCGTGACGAGCACGACCGGGATGCCGTCGCCGCGCAGCCGCTCGAGCAGCCCGGTTGTCTGCTCGGCGTTCAGGTGCACGTCGAGCAGCACCACGTCCGGCCGCTCGGCGACAACGGCGGCATCCGCCTCGGCGACCGTCGCAGCTTCCCGCACCGCGAACCCTTCGATCTGGAGGTTCACGCGGCAAAGCATGCGCAGTGCGGGATCGTCGTCGACGACAAGCGCGCGTGCCACATGGTCCTGCATCGGGGAACGATGGTAACGATACGATCGCGTTGTGGCGCCGTTGACCGGCACCGAACGAAGCTACGCCGTCGCGATGAGCGAGCTCTGGACAGGCCTCGCACGCACGCTGACGCGACTCGAGATCGTTGCGGCGGAGCCGGGCACGCTCGATGATCGCGGCGCCGGGGGCACGCTGCGCCGGCTGCAGTACGCCCTGCACCTCGCGGCCGAGCACGCCTACGGCCTCGAGCCGCCGCCGAGCGCTGCAAGTGCGCACGCGGAGCTCGCCGATGCGCTCGTCTGCGCGCGCGACGCCACGGCCGAGGTCGCGGAAGCGGTGTCGATCTGGGGCGCGGACGGAGTGGATCCGCTCCTGCACGAATGGCGAGGCGCGCTGTTTCGCGTCCGGCTCGCGCGCACGCGGCTCGCGGCGCCCGCGCCCGCGTCCACCGTGACCGAGCCTGCCGGCGACGACGGCATCCGCGCGCCGCTGATTGCCTTCGGGCTCGCGCTCGGTGGAGCGCTGGCGTTCGTCGCCGGCGCGACGCTCGCGCTCTGGCCGGTCTGGGCGCTCGGCATCGTCGCGGTCTGCGTCTCGATTGTCGCCTACCGTCCGTAACCATGCGCCCGCGGCGTTCGTTTAATTCTTACAAATGCTGTCCCGCGCCCCACGCCCCAGGGGCGCGACGATCCCGCGCCCGACGCTGCAGTACCGACTGAAGGCCTGGCGGGCCTTCCAGCGGGCGCTGGACCCGCTCGCGCCCCCAAAGCCGCTCAGGCCGCCACGGCCGTGAGCCGGGCGAGCGACGTCTCGCGGCCGAGCAGCTCGAGGCTCTCGAAGAGCCCCGGCGACACCTTGGAGCCGGTCACGGCGACGCGGATCGGAGCGAACGCCTGCCGCGGCTTCTGGCCGAGCTCGTCGGCGAGATCGCGCAGCGACTCCTCGATCGCCGTAGCAGCCCACGGCTCGACGCCGGCCAGTCGATCGGCGGCCGCCTGGCAGATGCCGGCGTCGAGATCCTCCGGCGGATCGACCGGCTCGAAGAAGAAGCGGGCGAAGTCGGGATACTGCGCGAACTTCTCGATCTTCTCCTGCACGAGCGGCGCCGTCGCGTGCACCATCTCCTGCGGCCAGTCGATCCCCTGCTCCTCGAGCCACTTGCAGAGGAAGTGTGCGTACTCGTCGGGCTGGAGGTCGCGCAGGTACACGCCGTTCATCCAGTCGAGCTTCTGGTAGTCGAACGTCGCCGGGCTCGGGACGACGCGCTCGAGCGAAAAGCGCTCGACGAGCTCGTGCTTCGCCATGATCGTCGTCCTGTCGTCGAAGCTCCATCCGAGGAGCGCGAGAAAGTTCATCAGTGCCGCCGGCAGGTAGCCGTCCGCGCGGAAGTTCTCGACGGAGATCGCGCCGTGCCGCTTGGAAAGCTTGCGTCCGTCGGCGCCATTGATCATCGGGACATGCGCGTAGACCGGCAATTCGGCGCCGAGCGCGCGCAGGATGTTGATCTGCGACGGCGTGTTCGAGACGTGGTCGTCGCCTCGGATGACGTGCGTGATCCGGTCGACCATGTCGTCGACCGGGCTCACGAAGTTGTAGGTCGGCCTACCGTCGGAACGGACGATCACGAGGTCGGGTAGCAGCTCATTGCGGAACTCGATGTGACCCCGGACAGCGTCGTCCCACGCGACGACGCCCTCCTTGGGCTGGCGGAAGCGGATCGCGCCTTCATCCTCGTACGCGTGCCCCTTCTCAACGAGCTCGCGCGCGAGCTCGCGCGCCCGCTCTGCCGTGTCGAGCTGGAACGTGACCGGTCCGTCCCAGTCGATGCCCAGCCAGCGCAACGACTCCTGAATCTGGTCGACGGCCTCCGCGACCTCGCGACTCGTGTCGGTGTTCTCGATCCGCAGCAGGCACTCACCTGCCCGCTGCCGGGCGAAGAGCCAGTTGAAGACGAACGTGCGCACGCTCCCGATGTGCAGGAAGCCGGTCGGGCTCGGAGCCATGCGCACCTTGACGCTCATCTCGTCTCTATCGTAGGCGCGAGGTGGAATTCGGCGCGCACATGTCCTCGAGCGGCGGCATCGACACGGCGATCGACCGCATCGAGGCGATCGGCGGCGACTGCGTGCAGGTGTTCACGCAGAGCCCGCGCATGTGGCGGCCGACGAACCACAAGCCGGAGGCGATCGCGCGGTTCCACGCGCGCCGCACGGAGGCCGGCATCGGCGGTGTTGTCTGCCATGCGCTCTATCTCTGCAATCTCGCCGCGCCCGACGAGGAGATCTACGAGAAGTCGGTGCAGACGATGCGCACCACGGTCGATGCGGCGTGCGCGATCGGCGCCGACGGCGTCATCTTCCACGTCGGTTCGCATCTCGGCGCGGGTTTCGAGGCGGGCCTCGACCGTACGTGCGCGGCACTCGCCCAGGTGCTCGAGCGCTGCGAGGGTGGCACATGGCTGCTCATGGAGAACTCGGCGGGCGCCGGTGGCACGATTGGTCGCTCGCTCGAAGAGCTGCACACGCTGCTCGAGCGGCTCGACCGGCACCCGCGTCTCGGCCTGTGCCTGGACTCGTGCCACCTCTATGTCTCCGGCTACGACGTCACGGATCGGCGTGCGGTGGACGCGCTCGTCGGCGAGCTCGACGAGAAGATCGGCCTCGACCGGCTGCGCGCGCTGCACGTGAACGACAGCGCGGCGGAGCTCGGCTCGAACCGCGACCGCCACGCGAACATCGGCGAAGGGCTGATGGGCGAGGGCCTCGGTGCGTTCGTCTCGCATCCTGCGTTCCAGCACCTGAGCGCGTACCTCGAGGTGCCGGGCGAGAACAAGCGCGGCCCGGACGCGAACGAGCTGCAGAAGCTCCGCGACCTCCATGCGCGTTGGGTGTGACGCGCACGCGTCGCGGCGGCGTAAGGCCCCGAGATGACCTTGAAATGTGCACCCACGGCCTCTGAGGCCCCTCGCAGGCTCCTCGGAGGCGCCCCAGAGGGACCTCAGAGGAACCTCAGAGGAATGTTGTCTTTCGCAACAGGTTTTCCACAGGGCTCGCATGAGGCGTGAGCTGACGTTCGCCCAGGCTGCCGAGGACCACCTCGACGACGTGTACGGCTACCTCGCGTGGCTCACCTCCGATAGCTCGGCGGCCGAGGAGCTCACCGCCGAGACGTTCGAGCGCGCGCTGCGGCTCTGGCACCGGTTCGACCCGCAGCGCGGCTCGGCCCGCACCTGGCTCTGCCAGGTGGCGCGCACGGCCGCGCTCGACCATTTCCGCTCCGAGCGCCGGCGGACGCGGCGGGAGCAACTCGCCGCGGTTCCCGAGCGCGTCGACGCTCCATTCGCCGCCGGGCTCTCACCGGACCTCGAGGGCGCGCTGCAGACGCTCAGCGCCGGCGAGCGTGAGGTCGTCGCCCTGCGGATCGTGCTCGAGCTAGACGCCGGAACGGCCGCGCGCGTGCTCGGCATCTCGCCCACCAACTGCACGACGCGCCTGAACCGGGCGCTCAAGAAGCTCGAGGAGGCACTCCATGTCGCAGCGTGACCTCGCAGCCGAGCTGCGCGCGACGCGCGTCACGGCGCCTCCTGAGCTCCGCGACCGCATCAGGCTGATCGCGGCGGCCGACCCGACGGCGACCCCGCCGCGCCGCTTCACGTGGCGTCGCGCGCTCGTCGTCGCCCTGCCCGTCGCGGCCGCAATCGCCGCGAGCATCGTCTTCACGCGCCCGTCGCATCAGACGACACAGACGGTCGTGGAGCGAGGGATCGCCCACGGCTCGGCGACGTTCAAGTCGGCAACCACTCAGCGGCTCGCGCCCGCGATCGGCGTCCCCGCTCCGTCGCGGACGCGCGTGCAGCGCTACGGCGCGAACCTGACGCTCCGCGTTCCGAATGCGACGCGCGTCTCCGACGGCGTGAAGCGCGCTCTGCGCATCGCACGTTCGCTCGGCGGCTACGCGACCTCTGTGCACGCAACGACGACCGGGCGAAAGGCACACGCCGAGCTGACGCTGAAGGTGCCGCGCACGCACGTGCAGGAGGCAGTCGCACGGCTGTCGGCGCTCGGCACGATCACGGGCGAGCAGGTCGACCTCCGGGATCTGCAGACCGGCCTGAACGCGACCGGCCGGACGGTCGCACGGCTGCAGCGGCAACTGAAGACGCTGCGGGCGGAGCCGTCGAGCCCCGCGAACGACAAGCGGATCACAGCCCTCGTCGCCCGCATCCAAAAGCTGCAGCGGGCCGAGGCGACGACGATCCGCAGCGCCCGCTACGCGACGATCGGCCTTCGGCTCGCGACACCCGTCGCCGCCCACGCCTCACCGTCGAGCCACGGCCGCCTGCACGGCGTCGTCGTCGCGCTCAGCTGGCTCGGCGTCGCGCTCGTGTACGCCCTCGCAATCGGCGTGCCCGTGCTCCTCCTCGCAGGCCTCTGCTGGCTGCTCGTCCGAACGTTCCGCCGCCGCCGCGAGGACGCTCTGCTCAGCCGCTCGTGATCTGCGCGAAGACGCGGAACGTCGGCTCGCCGACCGGCAGCTCGTCGAACTCCGGGTTGATGCAGCCGAGGTCGTCATCGAGCCGGGACTCGTAGGTCCGCTCGATCTCGGCCATGCACATCGGCAGGGGCCGGCGCCGCGCGAGAATGGCGCCGAAGCCCGGCGCATGGTCCTCTGCGGCGCGCAGCATGTCGAGGTCGATCTCGACGTCGTACACCTTCTGCATGCAGCCGACGTACGTGTGTCCCCACGCCTCGTACGAGTAGACGAAGGGGCAGCCGCGCGACAGGCAAGCGCCCGGATAGACGACCTTGTCGCAGTGGACGCCACAACGACGGCACTCCATCTCGTCCTGCGGATGGAGCGGCAGCGCCGGTGCTGCGGCCGTTTGCTCTGGCGTCATAGCGACATTGTCCGAACGATCGTGGACGACCGCAAGACTTGACATTTGCGCCTCACGGCGCTAATCGCCGCACGACGTTCACGACATCCATCGGCGTGAATGCCATGAAGTCGGGCTCGACGCCCGCCGTGCTGTCGTCTGCGCTGAACCACAGTGCCTGGACCGTCGTCATGCCCACGTTCGCCGCGCCTTGCACATCGGTCTCGAGGCGGTCGCCGACAAACAGCGCGTTCTCCGGCTCGACGCCGAGCTCCCGCAGGGCGTGCAGGAAGATCTCGGGCTGCGGCTTGCTCACGCCGACCTCTTCCGAGAAGACCATCACGTCGAGGAGCGGTGCGAGACCGCTCGCCTGGGCGTCGGCACGCAGGACGCGTGCCGGCTCCGGCCAGGCGTTCGCGACGAGCCCGGTTTTGATCCCGCGGCCGCGCAGCGAGTCGAGCATGGCCTGCGCCGAGCCGAGCACGGCATGTGCCGGGCGCCACACCTCGTGCTCAGCGTCGATGAACGCATCCGGATCGTCGACGCCGAGCTCGCGCAGCACTTCGACGTAAGGCCGCTGCGGGCCGTCGCCGAGCATCAGCTCGCGGTAGCGCGCCGTGAACACGGCGTCGTCCCGCCCGAGCGCTGCGCGGTGCCCCTCCGCGAGCAGGTCGTCGTCCCAGGTGAACTGGACGAGCGTGTTGTTCCAGTCGAACAGGACTGCCTCGATCACGACGGCGGTACGCTAGCGACGTGGCGCGGAGGATCCTCTGGGCATCGCTCGTCCTCACGCCCGTCGTCATCGTCGCGCGCTTCGCCTTCGACGCGGGCGCGACCGTGCTCTTCGTCCTCGCGGCGCTCGCGCTGCTGCCGCTCGCATGGCTGATCGGCGAGGCGACCGAGCACGCCGCCGAGCACACGGGTCACGGTGTCGGCGGGTTCCTCAACGCGAGCTTCGGCAACGCGCCGGAGCTGATCATCGCGTTCTTCGCCGTCGCCGACGGGCTGCCGAATGTCGTCCGCGGCGCGATCGCCGGCTCCGTCGTCTCGAACATCCTGCTGGTGCTCGGCGTCGCGATGATCGCCGGCGGAGACGGCCGAGTCGACGCACGTTCGCTGCGCTGGCAGCTGATCGCGGTGTTCGGAGCGATGCTGCTGATCCTGATCCCGTCCATCCCGCGCTGGAGCGGCGACGCGTCACGGCACACGCTCTACCTGTTGACGCTTCCGATCTCGGCGGTGCTGCTCGCGGCATACCTCTTCATCACGATCAGGAACCTGCGCATCCACCGCAGCGCCGACCGCGAGGAGCCAAAGGAGGGCAGCTGGTCGCTCAGGAAGTCGCTCGGCTGGCTGACGGTCGCGACGGCCGCGACGGCCGTCGTCTCGGAGATCCTCGTGCACTCGCTCGAGGACTTCGGCCACGCCGTCGGCCTGAAGGAGTTCTTCATCGCCGCGGTGATCGTCGCGATCGTCGGGAACGCGGCCGAGCACGGCGGCGCGATCGTGATCGCGCACCGCGGCAACACCGAGCTCGCAACCGAGATCGCGATCTCCTCGTCGATGCAGGTCGCGGTGTTCGTCGCGCCGGCGGTCGCGTTGCTCTCGTGGATCGTCGGCGCCGGCCTGCCGCTTTCGTTCCGCGTCGTCGAGGTGGTCACCATGGCGGCCGCCGCCGCGTTCGCGACGCTCGTCGTCTGGGACGGCAGGTCGAGACGCTGGGAGGGCTTCCTGCTCGTCGGCGTCTACGGCTGCGTCGTCGTCGCGTACTTCCTGTCGTAGGACTACGCCTTGAACGGCTCCTGCGCGCGCGTGAAGGCGTAGCCCGACCAGACGAGCCGGCCGTCCTCGATCCGCAGGCGCTCGCCGCGCTCACGTCCGGCGGACGCGCGCCAGCCGTCGCCGTCGCGCTCGAACGTCGTCTCGGCGCGGCCCGGCGGCGTGCCGGCGACCTTCGCCTGCAGCGCGCCGCGCTCCCACCAGAAGACGAACTCGTTGCCCTCGGACCACCAGCGGCCGAGCAGCTCGCGCACGTCGGCCGGCGGCTCGTCCTCCGGGCGCCACGGCTCGATCGGCTCCGGCCACAGCTCGATCGCCTTCGCGGCGAGCTGGATCGCGAACAGATCCATGTTCGCGCGCGTGCCTGTGTTGGTCAGGCCGGCGGCGCCGGTCTGCGTCTTCCGATCGATGTAGACGCCCGCGAGGTGGCCGGCCATCGCGCCACCGTGCCCGCCGTAGATCCTGCCCTCGTGGTTGTAGAGCATCAGGCCGAGACCCCACCCGAGCACCCAGTCGTCCGGGTAGTACATGAGTTGCGGGAACCACATCTCCTCGACGGTCGTCGCGTCGAGCACGCCGTCGGCGCCGCCGGCGAGGAACGTCGCCCAGCGTGCAAGGTCCTCGACCGTCGACCAGAGCTGCCCCGCCGCCGATGTTCCCGCGAGATCGGTCTCGGGCTCCAGCCAGACCGTTCGCGCGTATTCATCGACGAGGTAGCCCTGCGCCTTCGGCGCCTGCGGGAGCCACGTCGTGCGCGTGAGACCGAGCGGCGCGATGATCCGCTCGTCCACGTACTGCGTGTACGGCAGCTTCGATCTGCGCGCGACGACGTGGCCGAGCAGGGCGAACGCGAGGTTCGAGTAGTGATGCGCCTGCGCGGGGCCGAGCACGAACTCGACGGCTCCCATCGACTCGATCAGCTCGTCCTCGGTGGGCGAGGTGCCCGTGACGAACATCTCCCCCGCTTCCCGCTGCAGCCCGGAGAGATGGCAGAGCATCCGGCGAAGGGTCGGCGTGCCGTTCGCGATCCCGTCGAGGTGCTGTTCGAGGCGGTCGTCGAGGTCGAGCGCCCCGGCATCGCGGAGCTGCATGATCGCGGTCGCCGTGAACGTCTTCGTGATCGATCCGATCCGGTACTGCGTCTGCGGCGTCGCCTCGACGCCGGCGGCGTAGTCGGCCGCTCCGACGGCGTTCGACCAGGCGATCTCTCCCTTCCGCACGACGGCGGCCGCCACGGACGGAAGCCGGTCGGCCTGGCGCTCCTGGAGCAGCCGGTCGAGCGCCTCCTCAGACATGCACGCGCGCACCGAGCGCCCGCGGCACCGCTGTGAGCGCAAGCTCGATGTCGTCGTCGCCGGCGTCGAGGTGCGTCACCGCGCGAATGACGCCCGGCTTCGTCTGCGACAGGAGCACGCCCTCGTCGCGGATACGCGCGAGCGCGTCGTGCTCGTCGACGCCCATCGCCCGCACGTCGATCTGCACGAAGTTCGTCTCGACGAGCTCCAGATCGACCGGGACACCCGCGGCGGCCCAGCCTTCCGCGAGCCGGCGCGCGCGCGCGTGATCGGCGGCAAGTCGCTCGACGTTGTGGTCGAGCGCGTAGAGGCCCGCGGCCGCGACGATCCCCGCCTGCCGCATTGCGCCACCGAAGCGATGCTTCTCGACGCGGGCGCGATGCATGAGCGCGTGCGAGCCCGCAATCAGCGCCCCCAGCGGGCAGCCGAGCCCCTTCGAGAGACAGAGCGTGGCCGTGTCGAAGAGGCCGGCGATCTCGGAGGCGTGCACGCCGGACGCGACGGCGGCGTTCATCAGCCGCGCGCCGTCCAGATGCGTGCGCACGCCGAGCTCGCGTGCCGTCGCCGTCAGCTCGCGCAGCTCCTCGAGCGGCCACACCGTGCCGCCCGCCGTGTTGTGCGAGTTCTCGACGGCGACCACCGAGGTGCGCGGCGACCAGAAGTCGCCCTCGCTCCACGCGGTCGCCCGCAGCTGGGCGGCGCTCAGCCGGCCGCGATAGCCGGGAAGGCCGCGCGTCTGCAGGCCGGAGTGCATCGCTGCGCCGCCGAGCTCGGAGACCATGATGTGCGCGCGCTCCTCGACGAGGAGCTCGGTGCCGCGCTCGCCGAGGATCGCGAGCGCGATCTGGTTTCCCATCGTGGCCGTCGGCAGGTACACGGCTTCCTCCTGGCCGAGTAGCTCAGCGCCGCGCCGCTCGAGCTCGAGCACGGTCGGGTCCTCGCGCTCCTGCTCGTCGCCGACCTCCGCGCGCGCCATCGCCTGGCGCATCGCCTGCGACGGCTTCGTCTGCGTGTCGGAACGAAGATCGACCATCCTCTGATCCTATTCGGGACATCGCCCGGTCATTGTGAGACAAGCTCCCGGCGCCGCTACCGTTCCCGAATGGATCTGGATCTCGTCGCC
>JAICTB010000071.1 GCA_025936595.1 Thermoleophilia bacterium
CGCGGCGCGTCGTTCGACCTGCCGGAGAACACGCTGCCGGCGTTCGAGCGCGCGATCGAGGTCGGGGCCGACTACGTCGAGCTCGACGTGCACGCCGGCCTCGTCGTGACGCACGACCCGCCGAGGCGCGGCGCCGAGTACCCGAGCCTCGCCGAGGTGCTCGAGCTCTGCCGCGGCCGCATCGGCGTCATGGTCGAGCTGAAGCGGCCGCGAGAGCACACGGTCCGCGAGACGCTCGATCTGCTCGACGACGACGACGTTCTCGTCTGCTTCCGGCGCGCGCCCCTCGAGCTCGCACGCACGCTCCGGCCGCGTATCCGCACGGTGCAGCACGTGGGGTTCGGCGTCTCGATCCGCGGTGCGGCCGCAGCCTGGGCGGCAGGCTTCCAGAACGAGCGCGTCACCCGCCGCGGGATCGCCGCCGCCCGGCGCCTCGGCCTCGAGACCACCGTCTACACCGTGAACGACGAGGCGCGCATGGTCGAACTGGCCGCGCTCGGCGTCAGCGGAATCTTCACCGACCGCCCCGACCGGGCGGTCGCGGCTCTCGGACGGTCCTAATCCTCGTCCGGCAGGCTGAGCAGCTTCGCTCCCTCCGCCGGCACGCGCGCGTTCACGTGGGCGCCGACCGGCAACGCCGCCGCGCGCGCGGTCGACATGTCGGCGATCAGGCCGCCGCTCACCTTCAAGCGCGTCACGGGGCCGAGGAACGTCTGCGCGATCACCTCGCCGTTCAGCATGTTCTCGCCGCCCACCGCGCCGTTCGTGGACGCCTCGAGCTCGAGTGCTTCCGGCCGGATCAGGATCAGCACGCGCTCGCCGGTGCGGCGGCCCCGAGCCGCGTCGACCTGAAGGCGGCTTCCCGCGAAGTCGACGTGCCCGGCCGCTCCGTCCAGGACCGTCGCCTCGAGCCGGTTCATCGTGCCGATGAACTCCGCGACGAACGGCGTCGCCGGCGCCGTGTACATCTCCGCGGGCGTTCCCATCTGCTCGATCACGCCGCCCGACATGACGGCGACGTGGTCGGAGATTGCGAGCGCCTCCTCCTGGTCGTGCGTCACGTACAGCGTGGTGATGCCGAGCTCGAGCTGGATGCGACGGATCTCCTCGCGGAGCTGCACGCGCACCTTGGCGTCGAGCGCCGAGAGCGGCTCGTCGAGCAAGAGCACCCGCGGCTCGATGGCGAGCGCGCGCGCGAGGGCGACACGCTGCTGCATGCCGCCGGAGAGCTGATGCGGGAACCGATCCGCGGCATGGCCGAGGCCCACGAGCTCGAGTAGCTCGCCGACCCGCTTGCGGCGATCCGCCTTCGACTTGCCGCGGATCTTCAGCCCGAACTCGACGTTCTGGGCCGCTGTCATGTTCGGGAAGAGCGAGTACGCCTGGAAGACCATGCCCATGTCGCGCTTCGCCGGCGCGACCGCGGTCACGTCCTTCCCGTCGACGACGATCCGCCCGGCGTCCGGGCGGTCGAAGCCGGCGACGAGGCGCAACGCGGTCGTCTTGCCGCAGCCCGACGGACCGAGCAGCGAGAGGAACTCGCCCTGGCCGAGCTGCACCTCGATGCCGTTCAGCGCCTTCACGGGGCCGAAGTTCCGATGCAGCCCTTGCAACTCGAGATACGCCATTAGCGCGCTCCTGCGATCTGGGTGGTTGCGCCGCCGCCGCGCTTGCGCCCGATGAAGAGCAGGCTGCTCATCGCGAGCCACGTGATGCCGAAGCTGACGAGCGTCACGGCGGAGGCTTGATAGGGATCAGACTCGCCGACGAACTGGATGAAGATCGGGAAGGTGTGGAACTGCGCGAGGTTCGCAATCGTGAACTCACCCATCACGATCGCAAGCGCGAGGAACGAGCCTGCGAGCGCCGCGGCGCGGATGTTCGGCAGGATCACCTTGACGAGCGTCCGCGGCCAGCTCGCGCCCAGGCTCTGCGACGCCTCCGTCAGCGTGTGCACGTCGATCGCGCGAAAGCCCGCGTCGAGCGAGAAGAACATGTACGGGAACGCGAGGATGACGTATGCCGCCGCGAGGATCCCGGACGGGCGGTCGTAGAACCAGCTCGGTGCTCCGCGGTAGACCTTGAGCAGCCCGACGACCATCACGATCGGCGGCACGACGAACGGGATCAGCGCGAGGAAGCCGATCACCGGCCGCAGCTTCGGCACCTTCAGGTGCACCCAGTAGACGGTCGGCACGATCAGGACGAGGCAGATCACGATCACCTCGAGCGCGAGCACGAACGAGACGCGCAACGTGTGCCAGAAGTCGCCGTTGTGGACGACGGCGGTGTACGCGGCGAAGCTGCAGCACTTGTTCGTCTGGACGCTGCGGATGCTGAAGAAGAACGTGGCGACCAGCGGCACGAGGAAGTAGAGCCCGGCGAGCACGAGCCAAACGAACGCGGACGCGGACATCTTTGGACGGCGCAGAGCGAAGCTCACTTGGCCCACCTCTGCGAGCGCCGCTGCAGCGGGATGTAGAGCAGCATCATCACCGCGAGCACGACGAACATCCCGAACGCCATCGCCTGCGCGAGGTGCGGGTTGTCGAGCACGTTTCCCTGGTAGTAGGCGCCGATGAGGAGCGGCACGAGCGGGACCACTCCGCTCGTCAAGGCATACGCGGTCGCGTAGGCGGCGAACGCATTGCCGAAGAGAAGGATCACCGCGCCGAGGATCGACGGCATCAGCACGGGGACGCCGACGTACCGCCAGAACTGGAACGAGCTCGCCCCGAGATTGGAGGACGCCTCCCGCCATTCCCGGCGCAGGCCGTCGATCGCCGGCGCAATCACGAGGATCATCAGCGGGATCTGGAAGTACAGGTAGACGAACTCGACGCCGTTCTTCGTGAACAGGCTGAAGTGCGGCCACGACGCGCCGATGTCCCAGTGCAGCTGGTTGCGCAGGAACGTCGTCACGACGCCGAGCGTGCCGACGGTCGCGATGAAGGCGAACGCGAGCGGGATGCCGCCAAAGTTCGCCGCGACACCGGAGAAGGTCGTGAGGACGCTGCGGATCCAGCGCGGCGTGTGCTCGCGAACCGCCGCATACGCGATCGCGAGCCCGAGCAGCGCGCCGAGCACCGCCGTCGTGGCGCTGACCTCGATGCTCTCGATGTACGCGCGCCGGTACGGCTGGTCGAAGAGCGTCGTGACGTTGGACGTTGTCCAGCCGCCGTCGACGTCCTTGAACGCGCCGATGATGATCGAGCCGGCGGGCAGGAACAGGAACAGGAACGCGTACACGAAGAACGGCAGCGTCGGAAGCCACGCCAGGGAAAGGCGCCTCCGGCCGGACGCCACGTCCGGCCGGAGTGCCTCTGATACCGCATTCGACGCGATGGGACTGCTACCCGACCTTGCTGGGCCACTGCGAAGCGATCAGCGCCTTCGCCTTGGACTGCTGGCCCGAGTTCGCGAACTTGACCTTCGCGTAGAGCGCGCCGGAAGGCAATGCGGCGAGCAGCGCCTTCGGGATCACCTTCCGCTTGGTCATGTCCTGGAACCGCGCCGGGTGTGAGAACCCCTTCAGCCAGATCAGCTGGCCCTGGTCGGAGTACATGAACTCCTGCCAGAGGCGGGCCGCATACGGGTGAGGAGCGGTCGCGTTGATCGCCTGGCAGTAGTAGGCGCCGTAGACGCCGTCCGCCGGGATCGTCGTCTTCCACTTCGCACCCGGGAACTGCTTCGTGTACGCCAGGTTCAGGTAGTCCCAGTCGATCGAGATCGGGGTCTGCCCCGACGCGATCGTCTGCGGCGTCGACTGCACAGGGATGAAGTTCCCGATCTGCTTCAACTTCGCGAAGAAGTCGATGCCGGGCTGCACGTCGCTCGCCGAACCGCCCGCACCGATCGCCGCAGCGAAGACGCCGGCGACGGCCGAGCCCGACGTGAGCGGGCTGCCGTTCAGGGCGACCTTGCCCTTGTACTCCGGCTTCAGCAGGTCCTTCCACGTCCGCGGCGGGGTGCTGATCAGGTTCGCGTTGTACCCGATCGAGATCGCGCCCCAGTAGTCGCCGACCCAGAAGCCCCGGGTGTCCTTCATGCTGCGCGGAACCGTCCCGAAGTGCGAGTTCTTGTACTTCGCAAAGAGGCCCTGACCGGTGCCCGAGATCGCGAAGGCGGGACCGTCGTCGACGGCGTCGGGAGCACGCGAGTTGCCCTTCAGCGAGGCGACCGCCTGGTTTTCCTCGGCCGAGCTCCCGTCGGGGTTGTCGTTCGTGATCTTGATGCCGTACTTCTTCTGGAAGGTGCTCATCATCTCGCCGTAGTTCGCCCAGTTGGGCGGCAGCGCGATCGTGTTCAGGTGCCCTTCCTTCTTCGCCTTCTTGATCAGGTCGGCCATGCCCGCGCTCGTGCCGACGGACGGCGGGCCGCCGAGACGGCTCCGGGTCGCCGCCAGAGCGGTCCCCGAGCTGCCGAGGAGCGTGAGCCCGAACGCTGCTGCCGCGCTGCGCCGCAGCATCGACGAGCGGCTGATGCCCTCCTCCTCCAGCTTGGCCCAGAACTCGATTTCTTGGGCCTCGTAATCCTCCATGAAGGTCCTCCCGGTCGTTGTCCTGACAAGAAGATCATTGATCGGCCGCGATTTCAATGGGTCGAGTGGTGATTTTCCGGTGATGATGGCGGTCGGTAGGGTCGGTAGGGTCGTCTAGATGACTCCGTTCGACGCGCCGGGCGCGTGGTTGCGCTGCGCGCTCCATGCCCACACCACGAATTCGGACGGCGAGCTCTCTCCGGAGCTCCTCGCCCGCCATTACGAATGGGCCGGCTACGACGTCCTCGCGATCTCCGACCACTGGGTGCGAACGGAGGTTCCGTCGACCGGGAAGCTGCTCGTGATCCCCTCGGCCGAGCTGAACGCGCTTGCGCCGACGCGGGAGGACGACGCGCACGTGCTAGCGCTCGGCCTCGACGTAGACCCGATCGTGCCCGAGCTCGATTTCGCGCCGCTCCAGGACGTCGTCGCGTGGGCCGCCGAGAACGGCGCCGTCCCCTTCCTCGCCCACACCTACTGGAGCGGCCTGCGGGTGCAGCAGTGGGAGGACTGCGAGGGGCTCGCGGGGATCGAGGTGTGGAACACGGGCTGCGAGCTCGAGGTCGGCCGCGGCGACTCGTCGCTGCACTGGGACGAGGCGCTCGAGCGGGGGCGCCCGCTCACGGCGCTCGCGACGGACGACTCGCACCATCCCGGGTACGACAGCGGCTTCGCGTGGACCTGGGTGCGCGCGAAGGAGAAAACGCAGCGGGCGGTGCTCGACGCACTGCGCGCGGGCATGTTCTACGGCTCGACCGGCCCGCGGGTCGACGCAGTCGAGGTGACCGACAGCCACGTGACGGTGCGCTGCAGCCCCGCCGCGAACGTCACTCTCTACACCGGCCGCCGCCGCGGCGCCCGCGCGAACGCGGGGCGGCTCGGCTATCCGAACAAGTCTCAGATCCTCGAGCGCGACGACGCAGGGCTGATCACGGCGGTCCTCCTCGAGCGTCCGTTCTCGCAGCCGTACGGCCGCATCGAGGTCGCCGACGCGAACGGCAACCGCGCCTGGACGAACGCGCTGTGGATCGCCTAGACGCCCTTTCGTCGCGCCGCTTCGACCTGCTCGTGATCGGCGGCGGGATCATCGGCGCCGGGATCGCGGAGGCGGCGACGGCGCACGGGCTCGACGTCGGGCTCGTCGAGCGGGGCGACTTCGCAGGCGCCACCTCGAGCGCGTCGTCGAAGCTGATCCACGGCGGCCTGCGCTACCTGCAGATGGGGGACGTGCGGCTCGTGCGCGAGGCGCACCAGGAGCGGCGCGCGCTGATGAGCGTCGTGGCGCCGCATCTCGTCGAGCGCCTGCCGTTCGTCTTCCCGCTCTACACCGACGGCCCGCACCGCCCGTGGGTCGTTCGCACGGGCGTCCTGCTCTACTCGGCGCTCGCGCGCGCGAAGCTGAACGGGCGTGTCAGCGAGCGGCGCGCGCTGCGCCTCGTGCCGCAACTGAACACGGACCGCCTGCACTCCTCGGCGCTCTACGCCGACGCCTGGACGAACGACGGCCGGCTGACGCTCGCCAACGTGCGCGGAGCCGCCGACAAGGGCGCCGTCGTCGCGAACTACGCGGAGGTCGTCGCAATACACGGCGACGGCGCCGACGTCCTCGTCGACGGCGAGACAGTGGGCGTGCAGGCGCGCTCGATCGTCAACGCGACCGGCCCGTGGCTCGATCGCGTGCGGCGGCTCGAGGATCCGTCCGCGGCGCCGTCGATCCGGCTCTCCAAAGGCGTGCACGTGATCGTCGACGGCGGCACGGACTGGGGCGCCGCCGTGACGATCCCGCACGACACGTCACGCGTCAGCTTCGCGATCCCCTGGGAAGGCAAGCTGCTCCTCGGGACGACGGACACGCTGCACGACGGCGCGCCGGAGGACGCGCGGGTGACCGACGAGGACGTGCGCACGGTGCTCGAGGAGGCGGCCGTCGCCGTGCACGGAATCGGCGAGGTGCGCGCGTCGTTCTATGGACTCCGCGTGCTCCCCGGGGGGCCGGGATCGACGGTGAACGCGCGCCGCGAGACGGTCTACACGACCGGGCCGCAGGGGATGCTGAGCGTCGCAGGCGGCAAGCTGACGACCTACCGGCGGATCGCGCTCGACGCGCTCGAGCACCTGGGTGTGCGCAACCTCGACCGCACCCCGCGCCCGCTCCCCGGCGCGACGGGGCTTGCGGATGTTCGGTGGCCCCTGGACCTCGAGCCGGCTATCCGCAGCCACCTCCTCCACCTGTACGGGTCGCTCGCGACCGAGGTGCTCGCGCCCGCCGTCGACGACCCGTCGCTCCTCGAGCCCCTCGTCGCCGGCCGCCCCGACCTGCGGGCCCAGGAGCTCTACGCGCGTGAGCGGGAGTGGGCGCGCACCGCGGAGGACGTGGCGCGGCGGCGTACAACCGCGTGGCTCGCCGGACTAGACTCGATCCATGGCGAAGCGATACACGAGGCTGACCGAACCGCTCGTCCGTGAGAACGGACAGCTGAGGCCCGCGAGCTGGGACGAGGCGCTCGACCGCGCCGCTTCCGGCTTCCGGCGCGCGCTCGACCAGGGCGCGCAGACCGGGCTCTTCAGCTGCTCCAAGGCCACGAACGAGTTGAACTTCGCAACGCAGAAGTTCTCCCGGCTCGCGCTCGGCTCGAACAACATCGACAGCTGCAACCGAACCTGACACGCCCCTAGCGTCGTCGGTCTGGCGACGGTGTTCGGTGCCGGTGGTGGAACGAGCTCCTACGAGGAGGTGCGCGAGCGCGCGGACCTGATCGTGCTCTGGGGCTCGAACGCGCGCGAGGCGCACCCGATCTTCTTCCACCACCTGCTGAAGGCGGTGAACCGCGGCGCGAAGCTGATGGTGGTCGACCCGCGCCGCACGACCTCCGCGCAGTGGGCCGACCTGTGGCTCGGGCTCGACGTCGGCACCGACATCGCGCTCGCGAACACCGTCGGCCGCGAGATCATCCACGCCGGCCTCGTGAACCAGGAGTTCGTCGCCCGGGCAACGAGCGGCTTCGACGCCTATCGCGCGTCGGTCGAGCCCTGGACGCTCGAGGAAGGCGAGCGCGTCACCGGCGTCCCGGCGGAAGCGATTCGCGAGGTCGCGCACGCCTACGCGAACGCCGCGCACCCGCAACTCTGCTGGACGCTCGGCATCACGGAGCACCACAACGGCGTCGACAACGTGTTCGCCCTGATCAACCTGTCGCTCCTCTGCGGTCACGTCGGCCGTTACGGCGCCGGGCTGCAGCCGCTGCGCGGGCAGAACAACGTTCAGGGTGGCGGCGACATGGGTGCGCTGCCGAACAAGCTGCCGGGCTTCCAGGACGTCGAGAACGACGAGCTGCGCGGGCGCTTCGAGGCGGCCTGGGGCGCGCGCGTACCGGCGCGCAGCGGTTGGCACCTGTCGGAGATGTTCGACGGGATGGAGCGCGGCGAGCTGACCGCTCTCTATGTGATCGGCGAGAACCCGGCGCAGTCGGAGGCCGACCAGCAGCGCGCGGAGGGGCTCCTGACCGGGCTCGACCACCTCGTCGTGCAGGACATCTTCCTGACGAAGACGGCAGAGCTCGCGGATGTCGTCCTCCCAGCGTCCGCCTCGTGGGCCGAGGCGGAGGGCACCGTCACCTCGAGCGAGCGGCGCGTGCAGCGCGTACGCAAGGCGCTCGACGCACCCGGCGAGGCGCGCGACGACATTGAGATCGTCTACGCAATCGGGAAGCGCCTCGGCGTCAATCTCGGCAGCGCGCGCGCGGAAGACGTCTGGAACGAGCTGCGCTCCCTGTCGCCGATGCACGCGGGCATGTCGTATGCGCGGCTCGAGGAGAAGGGCGGCATCCAGTGGCCGTGCTGGAGCGAGGACCATGACGGGGAGCAGTTCCTGCACGCCCGCCTCTGGGACGACGTCGTCGAGGACCGTGCACCGTTCACGCCGGTGCTCGACGACCCGCCCGTCGACACGCTGGACGCGGACTTTCCGCTCCGGCTGACGACCGGCCGCCGGCTCGAGTCCTACAACACGGGCGTCCAGACGGGCGGCTTCAGCTCGCCGCTGCACGTCGGCGGCGAGGCCCTGCGCGTCTCGCCGGAGGACGGCGCGCTGTACGGCCTCGTCGACGGCGGCCGCGTTCGGGTCAGCTCGCGCCGCGGTGCCGTCGAGGCGCCGGTCGCGTTCGACCGGACGCTCCGTCCCGGCCTTGCGTTCATGAGCCTGCACTTCCCCGACCTCGTCGCGACGAACACGTTGACGATCGACGCGACCGATCCGAAGTCGGGCACCGCCGAGTTCAAGGCGACGGCGATCCGCGTGGAGCCGATCGGTGGCTGACCTCCGGCTGCTGGAGGCGGAGCCGAGCGACGCCGAGCGTGCGGCGATCGACCGCGTGCTCGGCGCGCCCGAGCACCTGAACGGCCATCGGATCGCGCGCTCGGACCGCACGCGGCGCCACCTTCTCCTCCCCGCCCTGCGCGCCGCACAGCAGCGCATTGGCTGGGTCAGCGAGGGCGCGCTCGGCTACGCCTCGCGCCGGCTCGAGGTGCCGCCCGCCGAGGCCTACGGCGTTGCGAGCTTCTACGCCCTGCTCGCGCTCGAGGAGCGGCCGGCGGACGTGACGCACGTCTGCACCGATCTCTCGTGCAGGCTCGCGGGCGCGACCGTGCCGGACGGCGCGCACGCGAGTCCCTGTCTCGGGCTCTGCGAGCGCGCGCCCGCGTCCTACCGCACCGTCGCCGGGATCGAGCCCCGCGAGGTGCAGCTGCCCGAGACGGGGCCGCCGCTCCCGCAGGCCGGCGATCCGTCGCTGCGGCTCCTGCGCCGGATCGGCGCCGGCGTCGATCCCGAGTCACTCGACGCGTACGTCGCCGCGGGCGGCTTTGAGGCGCTGCGCCGCGCGCGCGAGCTCGGCACCGACGCGGTCATCCGGGAGGTGGCCGAGTCGCGCCTGCTCGGCCGCGGCGGCGCCGCATTCCCGACGGGCACCAAGTGGGAGGCGGTGGCGGCGCAGCCCGCACAGCCGCACTACGTCGTCTGCAACGCGGACGAGTCCGAGCCGGGCACCTTCAAGGACCGCATGCTGATGGAGGGCGACCCGTTCGCGCTCGTCGAGGCGATGGCGATTGCGGGCTTCGCGACCGGCAGCTCGAAGGGCTTCCTCTACGTGCGCGCCGAGTACCCGCTCGCGCATCGCCGCCTGCAGAACGCGATCGACGCGTCGCGCGAGCAGCTCGCCGGCTTCGAGATCGAGCTGCGCATCGGCGCCGGCGCGTACGTCTGCGGTGAGGAGACGGCGCTCTTCCAGTCGATCGAGGGCTTCCGCGGCGAGCCGCGCAACAAGCCGCCGTTCCCGGTCGAGGTCGGTCTCTTCGGCAA
>JAICTB010000238.1 GCA_025936595.1 Thermoleophilia bacterium
AGACGGTCAGGTTCGAGCTCGACAGTGCGAACGGGTTCTTCCCGTACCTGACCTCGCAGATGACCTACCAGGCGATCATCCTGCCGAAGAGCTATCAGCTGCCGTCCGACCTGAAGAAGCCCGGCGACTGGACGGCGAACATGAACGGCACCGGGCCGTTCAAGCTCAAGCAGAATCGCGGTGCCGCCGGCTACAGCTTCGTCGCGAACCCGGGCTACTGGGGCGGCAAGCCGCTGATCGACGCGGTCGAATGGTCGATCCTCGACGACCAGCCTCGCGTCACGGCACTCCAGAGCGGTCAGATCGACCTCGCGGTGCAGGTGAGCTACCAGGGGGCCCAGCAGCTCAAGGGCACGGCCAACGTCATCCCGCTGAAGACGGCGAACCACCGCTTCCTGAGCATGAACGTGAACGCGAAGCCGTTCAACGACGTGCGCGTCCGGCAGGCGATCGCGCTGGCGCTCGACCGGCCCGAAATCGTGCAGGGCCTCTGGGGTCCCTACGCGGAGGTCGGCGACGACAGCCCGATGTGGAAAGGCTACGTGTTCACGGACCGGAGCGTCCCGCAGCGGCACCAGCAGATCGCAAAGGCGAAGGCGCTCCTGCACGCGGCCGGCGCGACGAACCTGCACCTGACGCTGACGTGCTACCGCGCCTTCGAGATGCCCGACTACGCCCAGCGGGTCGCGCAGCAGCTGAAGAAGGTCGGGATCAACTGCAGCGTCAAGGTCTACACGAGCACGCAGTACTTCAACGGCAACAGCTTCGGCTCGAAGCCACCGCTCGCGCCGTGGCTCTCGACGAACTTCGGCATCGTCGACTACGGCCACCGGCCGATCCCGCTGACGTACCTGAACGCTGCGCTCCGTTCGCACGGCGTCTGGAACGCACCGCGGTACCACAACAAGAGGTTCGACGCCATGATCAACAGCTTCCAGGCGGCGGCGAACGTCAAGGACCAGAGGAAGTACGCGCGGCAGATGGAGCAGACGCTCTTGCACGACACGCCGGCGATCTACTCGTACTTCTACAACTACATCGCCGCGGCGAGCCCGAAGGTGAAGGGCTACGTTCCAGACGGCATCTCGGTCGTCAACCTCCGCGGCGTATCGATCAGCTAGCGGAGCGACCTATGGCAGGAGGGGTGCTCCGGCGCTCCTCCTGCCGCCTTCTCCATGCGCTACGTCGCCCAACGCATCGCACTCGGTCTCATCTCTCTGCTCCTGCTGAGCATGATGGTCTACGCCGCCGCGCAGGTACTTCCCGGCAACCCCGGCCGGATCGTGCTCGGCCGGGAGGCGCCCCCCTCGGCGGTCGCGCAGTACAACCACAAGCTCGGCTTCGACAGGCCGCTGCCCGTCAGGTACGCGACGTGGCTGGGCCACGCGGTCCGCGGCGACTTCGGCGCCAACTACACGGACGGCCGCCCCGTCACGGACGACCTCGTGCCTGCGCTGAAGCGCTCGCTCTTCCTCGCGCTGTTCGCATTCGTCCTCTGCATCCCGATCAGCATCCTCGCCGGCGTGATCGCCGCGCTGCGGCGCGGCAAGCCGACCGACCGCGCAATCACGATAACGGGGCTCTCGCTCGCGGTCATCCCGGAGTTCGTGCTCGGCGCGATTCTCGTCACGATCCTCGGCCCGGCAGCGCTGAACGTGTTCCCCGGAATCGCGGGCACCCTCGTCGACGCGTCCTTCTGGACGAAGCTCGACTCGCTGTTCCTGCCGGCGCTCGCGCTCGCGCTCGTCCTCTTCGGCTACATCGCGCGGATGGCGCGCGCCGGGACGATGGAGGCGCTCGACGCCGACTTCACGCGCACCGCCATGCTGAAGGGGCTGCGGCGCCGCGACGTCCTCGCGCGACACGTGCTGCGGAACGGGCTGCTGCCGACGATCGCCGTCATCTCGACGCAGGTCGGCTATCTCTTCGGCGGCATCGTCGCGATCGAAAAGCTCTTCGGTTATCCCGGCATCGGCTTTCTCACGCTCACGTCGGCGCAGATCAAGAACTTCCCGATGCTGCTCGCGTGCGTGCTCGTTCTCGGCATCGTCTACTTCGTGGCGACGCTGACCGGCGACCTGCTGATTGCGGCGCTCAACCCGCGCGTGCGGCTTGCGAGGCAGGAATGACGCGGCCGACCGCGATCGGCGGCAACATGCCGCAGCTTCCCGTCGTCGTCGAGGGCGCTCCGCCGCTCTCGCCCGCGCTCGACAGCCCGCACCGCATCCGGCGCGAGACGCTGCGCCAGATCGTCCGCTCGCCGACGTTCGTCGTCGGCGCGATCGTGACGCTCTTCTGGATCGTCTGTGCGGTCGGGGGCACGCACGTCGCTCCGTACGACCCGATCAACGGCTCGTTCGCCCCGAGCTACGCCCACCCGGCGTGGGCGCATCCGTTCGGCATGGACCGCGTCGGCCGCGATGTCTTTTCGCGTGTGCTCGTCGGCTCGCGCAGCGTGCTCGAGGTCGCGCCCGCGGCAACGCTGCTCGGGGTCGGCCTCGGCTCGATCATCGGCCTGGTCATGGGCTTCTTCGGGGGCTGGGTGGACAACGTCATCGGCCGGATCGTCGACGCGGTTCTCGCCGTGCCGTTCATCGTGCTCGCGATTCTCGTCCTGACCGCACTCTCCGCGGGGGCCGAGGGCATCAGCGTCTCGTCGCTCAAGCTGATCCTCGTGATCGGCATCGCGTTCACGCCGATCGTCGCGCGCACGGTTCGCTCCGCGGTGCTCGCCGAGCGCGACCTCGACTACGTGCAAGCGGCCAGGCTGCGCGGCGAGCACGCGCCGTACATCATGCTCGCTGAAATCCTGCCGAACGTGATGGGGCCGATCATCGTCGAGGCGACGGTGCGACTCGGCTACGCCGTCTTTGCGGTCGCGACGCTTGCGTTCGTCGGCTACGGCCCGCAGCCGCCGTCGCCCGACTGGGGCCTGCAGATCGCCGACCAGTACGCCGACGTGACGCTCGCGTGGTGGGCGGTCGTGTTCCCCGCGATCGCGATAGCGTCCCTCGTCGTCGGGATCAATCTGATCGCCGACACGGTGCAGCAGGTGCTCGACCAATGAGCGTTCTCGCCTCCGCGGAACAGGCGACGGCCGCACTCGCACTGCAGGATCTCGAGATCGCGTACCGCGTGCGCGGTCGCGACCGCGCGGTCGTACGCGGGATCGGCATCGAGATCGGAAAGCGCCAGAGCTACGGCCTGGTCGGAGAGTCCGGATGCGGCAAGTCGACCGTCGCGCTCGCGATCGTCGGTTACCTGCCGCGGAACGGGCGGGTCACGGGAGGCTCGATCGAGGTCGGCGGACGCGACGTGCTCGCGCTGCGCGGCGAGGCGCTCCGCAGGTACCGGCGCGACGACGTGTCGATGGTGTACCAGAACCCGGGCAGCGCGATGAACCC
>JAICTB010000180.1 GCA_025936595.1 Thermoleophilia bacterium
CGTCACGTTGAAGTCGCCGGCGAGCACGACGACGTCCTCGGGCTGCGCCTCGGAGACGGCGAACCACGCGGCACGCCGCAACTCGGTGTCGGCGAGCCGCCGGTCGGCGGCGTAGCTCGTGCAGTGCAGGTTCGCGACGAGAAACGTCCGCACTCCGCTCGAGAGCCGCAGCGCCTGCACGATCCGGCGCTCCCTTGCCCAGGCGAGCCGCGCGGCCGCGCCGAGCCGGAGAGCCCGGGCCTGCGCGTCGCGGAAGCGCCTCGGATTGAGCGTCAACACGCAGTGAGAGAGCACGCGCACCGACGGCGCGACGAGGATGCCGTTTCCCTGTCCGGAGAAGGCCGAGCGGAGGATGCCGTGGTTCAGGTCGGTGAGCCGCCGGCCGAGCTGAGCCGGAATGGGAAGCGGGCCGATCCGCGGCCGCGCGGCGATGTCTCCCGCCGTAAAGCGCGAAAGGGCCCATGCGGGCACCTCCTGCACGCAGAGCACGTCCGGCTTGTCGGCGGTGACGAGTGCGAGCATCTCGTCGAGGAACGCGCGGCGCTGCGGCGGGACGGTGTTGCCGTGGAAGAGATTCCAGCTCCGGACGAGCACGCATCTACGCTACTTCGGTGCGCGTCCTGCTCGCCGACCCTCCGGCGTTCACCCCCTGGTACGACCACGAGCTGGCCGCCGCCCTCGGCCGCGCGGGCGTCGACGTGGAGCTTGCGACGTCGCGCTTTCGCTTCGGCGCGCTTCCGGCAGCGGTCGGCTACCGGCGCAGCGAACGCTTCTATCCGCTCTCCTCTCGGCTCTTCAGGCGGTCGCGGTCGCGCCTGCGCCTGCCGTTGAAGGCGGTCGAGCACCTCGACGTCCTGCGCTCGCTCAGCCGCGCGCAAGCCGATGTCGTGCACCTGCAGTGGCTCGCGCTCCCGCAGGCGGACGTGCGGCTGAGGTTTCGCTCGCCGTCGGTGTTCACCGCGCACGACCTGCTTCCGCGCCGCACCGCATCGCGCACCGACCTCTGGCGGCGCTTGCTGCAGCGCTTCGACCAGGTGATCGTCCACTCGGAGCGCGGGCGCTCGGCGCTCGCCGAGCTCGGCGTCGACGCGCGCGTGATCCGCCACCCCGTCTATCCGAGCGCGGCGACGCACGCCGACGACGGGCGGACCATCCTCGCGCTCGGCGTGATCCGTCCCTACAAGGGCCTGCCGGATGCGATCGAGGCGACCCGGCGGCTCGCCGGTACGCGCCTCCTCGTCGCCGGCGATCCCGCCATGCCGCTCGACGGGCTGCGTGAGGCAGAGCGTGTCGAATGGAGGCTCGGCTACCTCTCGAGCTCGGAGCTCGACCGCGCGCTCTCGGAGGCGACGGTGGCGGTCTTCCCCTACCGCGCCGAGCTCGACCAGTCAGGTGCGCTTCTGCAGGCGCTCGGCGCGGGCGTGCCCGCCGTCGTCTACGACGTGGCCGGCCTCGGCGAGCCCGTGCGGGAATACGGCGCAGGCCGGGTCGTGCCGGCCGGCGACGTGGAGGCGCTGACGGCCGCCGTCGACGGGCTGCTCGGAGATGCGGACGCACTCACAGCTGCGCGGGCGGGTGCGGAGCGGGCACGCTCCGAGTTGACGTGGGACGCCGCCGCGACTCAGCATCTCGACCTCTACCGCGAGCTCCTGTGAGGCTCGGCAGGTCGCGGTTCGCCCACGTGATCGAGGCACAGCTCGATCTGTTCGAGCGCGACCACCGGGACGTGATCGACGAGGCCGTCGCCCGTCTTCGTGCCTACAACGAGGCTCACCGCGACGAGGCGGAGGAGCTGTACGGCGACTACCTCGACGCGGTCGAGACCGGAACAGAGATCCTTGCGGACATGCGCGACCACTACGCCCGGTCGATCGACGGCGCGGAGACGTATCGCCGTGACTTCGACCGGGCGGTGAAGCGGCGGCTGCGGCCGTTCGCCCTGGAGATCGAGAACCGGTAATGGCGGAGCGCATCGAGGACTACGCGCTGCTCGGCGACCTGCAGACCGCCGCGCTCGTCGGCCGCACGGGCTCGATCGACTGGCTCTGCTTCCCGCGGTTCGATTCGGCGTCGTGCTTCGGTGCACTGCTCGGGTCCGCCGACGAGGGTCGGTGGCAGATCGCGCCGGCGACGGGCGGCTCATCGACCACCCGCCGCTATCGCGACAAGACACTCATTCTCGAGAACGAGTGGGAGACGGCGACGGGCCGGGTCCGGGTGATCGATTTCATGCCGCCGCGTGGGAAGGCGCCGGACATTGTGCGCATCGTCGAGGGTCTCGACGGCCGCGTCGAGATGCACACGGAGCTGATCATGCGCTTCGACTACGGCTCGGTGATCCCGTGGGTGAGCCGCCCGGACGACGAGACGCTGCTGGCGATCGGCGGCCCCGATGCGCTCGTGCTGCGCACACCGGTCGAGCTCCAGCCGCACGCGATGACCCATGCCGCGCATTTCTCCGTGCGCGCGGGGGAGCGCGTGCCGTTCGTGCTCACCTGGTTTCCCTCGCACCACCGCGCGCCGACCCACGTCGATCCCGAGCGAGCGCTCGCCGAGACGGAGGCGTACTGGCTCGAGTGGATGGACGGCTGCAGGTACGAGGGCGAGTACCCCGACGCGGTGCACACGTCGCTGCTCGTCTTGAAGGCGTTGACGTACCAGCCGACGGGCGGCATCGTCGCCGCGCCGACGACGTCGCTGCCGGAGCGGATCGGCGGCGTTCGCAACTGGGACTACCGCTACTGCTGGCTGCGCGATGCAACGTTCACGCTGCTCGCCATGATGAACGCCGGCTTCACCGAGGAGGCATACGCGTGGCGCAACTGGCTGCTCCGCGCCGTCGCCGGCGATCCGGCGAACGCACAGATCCTCTACGGCGTCGGTGGCGAGCGGCGCATTACCGAGCTCGAGCTCGACTGGCTGCCGGGCTACGTCGGCTCGCAGCCGGTGCGGATCGGCAACGCCGCGCACGAGCAGTTCCAGCTCGACGTCTACGGCGAGCTGATGGACGCGCTGCACCAGGCGCGGACGCACGGGCTACCGGGCGACGATCACGCGTGGTCGCTTCAGGTCAACCTGATGCGGTTCCTCGAAGGCGTCTGGGACGATCCGGACGAGGGCATCTGGGAGGTTCGCGGCCCCCGCAGGCACTTCACGCATTCGAAGGTGCTCGCCTGGGTCGCGTTCGATCGCGCGATCGAGACTGTCGAGCGCTACGACCTGGACGGGCCGGCCGATCACTGGCGCCGGATTCGCGACGAGATCCACGAGGAAGTCTGCCGCGAGGCGTTCAACCTTGAGCTGAACTCGTTCACACAGGCCTACGGGTCGGACGAGCTCGATGCGTCGACGCTCCTGATCCCGCTCGTCGGCTTCCTCCCGCCGGACGACCCGCGCGTGCTCGGCACGATCGACGCAATCCAGCGCGACCTGACGCGGAACGGGTTCGTCGAGCGCTACAAGCCGAAGGATCACAACGACGTCGACGGGCTGTCCGGCGGCGAGGGGGTGTTCCTGCCGTGCTCGTTCTGGCTCGTCGATGCGCTCTTGATGGCCGAGCGCCACGACGAGGCGCGCGCGCTGTTCGAGCAGCTGCTCTCGATCACGAACGATCTCGGCCTGCTGTCGGAGGAGTACGACCCCGGTGAGAAGCGCCTGCTCGGGAACTTCCCGCAGGCGTTCACGCACGTCGGCCTCGTCAACTCCGCGTTCAACCTCTCGCACCACCAGGGCCCGATGCACCAGCGCCCGAAACGCACTCGGAACTAGCGCGCCGCTCCGGCTCGGCCGCGCTGCATAACCACTGCATAACCGGGGTCAGACCCCTCCATGTCCCGAAGGGACAGGCCAGCGCGGGCGTTGAGGAAGACGCGGCAGCGCATCGTGTGGCGGAGACACGCTCGAGGCCAAAGCTGTGGACGAATTGCTGCACCCGTTTGACAGAGGACCTGTCCCGGTTCGACAGGTTCGGGGTCAGACCCCGGTTCTAGGGCGCGCGGCGAAATCGTCCGCACGTTGCGGGAAAATTGTGCGGAGCGCGAGAGCCTCATGCATAAAAGCGTGCATAAACGCACGCGGGCGAGCTCGGCGGTGAGCGCTACCGATGACCGAAGTGATGCGCGCGGGGCATGCTCCGCGTCACCTCGGCGTCGTTCGCTGCGCGGCGGGCGAGCGGGCCGAGCGAGACGAGCTCGGAGACGAGCACGTTGACGTTGCGGTTCGACCGTTCGAGCTTCCCGCGCGCCAGCAGCAGCGGCTCACCGCGGACGATCGCGCGGTGCCGCTCGTAGACCTGCGGCGGCAGGATCAGGTTCGCCTGTCCGTGCTCGTCCTCGAGCAGCATGAAGACGACGCCGTTCGCGGTCGCGGGCCGCTGCCGCGCGATCGCCATGCCCGCGATCTCGATGCGCGTACCGTTCGGCGTCTCCGGCAGGTCCGCGCTCGTGGCGACGCCGCCCGGGAGATGCGGGCGCAGCAACTGCAGCGGATGGACGCCGACAGAGAGCGAGGTGTGCTTGTAGTCGGCGAGCATCCGTTCCCACGGCGTCTGCTCGAGCAGCGCCGGTATCTCAGCCGTCGGCTCGAGGGGCAGCGCGAGTTGCCGGTTGCCGCCGGAGACCGTCTGCCCGCGCGCGGTGACGCCGAGCCGCCACAGCAACTCGCGCCGCTGCCCCCACTCGTCGCACGCCCCCGCCGCGACGAGCGCTTCGAGCACGTCCTGCTTCACCGAAGCGCGCCGCGCGAGATCGCCCAGCTCCGTGTACGGCTGTTGCGCGGCGACGGACTGCGCATCCTCCTCGCCGACCGACTGCACGTACGCGAGCCCGACGCGCACTGCGCCGTCTTCGATCCCGCACTGCGCCCCTGAACAGTTGATCTGAGGCGGCAGCACCGTCACCCCGCGCCGTTGC
>JAICTB010000009.1 GCA_025936595.1 Thermoleophilia bacterium
GAACCCGTCGACCTCGCCGATCAGCACGCGCGCGTTTCGCTGCCGGCGCAGGATCTGGCGCAGCGGGACCGCCACCTCGACCGAGGAGAGCGAGCCGGTCGCGACCTGGTAGACGAGCGGCTGGAACAGGTAGAAGTTCTGCCGGTCGACGAGCGTCACGTCGACGTCCGCGCCCTTCAGGCCGCGCACCGCCTGCAGCCCGCCGAAGCCGCCGCCGACCACCACCACGCGGGGCCTAGACGAGTGCCGCCCCTTCGAGCCGCAGCAGGTGACGCTTGATGTCGAGCCCGCCCGCGTAGCCGGTCAGCGCTCCGTTTGCGCCGACGACCCGGTGGCAGGGCAGCACGATCGGGATCGGGTTGCGGTTCATCACCGTGCCGACGGCGCGCGCTGCGCTCGGCCGTCCGACCTGCCGGGCGAGCGCGCCGTAGGTCGTCGTCAGGCCGTAGGGCACGGCGGCGAGCTCGCGCAGGACGTCCGCATGGAACGACGCGACGCGCAGGTCGAGCGCGAGATCGAAGTCGCGACGGCGGCCTTCGAAGTACTCGTCCAGCTCACGCCGGACGTCGTCGAGCGGCGAGCGCAGGAGACGCACCCCGAAGTCGCGGACGACGAGCTCCTCGCCGTGCTCGGGCGAGTACGAGATGCGGCAGAGGCCGCGGTCGGTCGCCGCCACGAAGAGCGGGCCGACGGGCGAGTCGACGAGGTCGTAGCGGACATCGACCAGCCCCTCGCCGAGCGCGGCCGTGCGGAAACGTGCATCGAGCTCAGGCGTGACCTGCATGTTCTCTCCTTAATCTCCGCACGCCGGAGGAGGCGGCGGCGCGCGCCGCATCCTCCGACGAGCCGAGCGCGTCGGCGATCTGGGCATAGGGGAGGTCGTAGCCGTAGCGGAGCACCACCGCCGCCCGCTCGGTCGGCGGCAGGTCGTCCGTCAGGTGCTCGAGCTCGCGAAACGCGTCCTGGCGCAGCTCGACCGCCGGCTCGTCGCCCTCGCGCAGGCCGTTCACCGGCTTCGCCCGCAGCTCGTCCATCGCGACGTTCGTGGCGATCGTGAACACCCAGGCGCGCAGGTGCCTCCCGTGCTGGAGCCGGTCGTACGCGCGGAGCGCGCGCAGGAACGTCTCTTGCCACGCGTCCTCGGCCCGCTGCCCGAGCAGCCGCCGCAGGTAACCGAGCACCTCGTCGCGATGCGCGAGGTAGAAGCGCTCGAACGGCGGAATCGGCGCGTGCGTCACCATCCCCATCATCGTCGAAACGTGGGAGGGTGCCGGATCGTGAGATGCGCCGTCGTGGGCCATGTCGAGTGGGTCGAGTTCGCCCGCGTGCCGCACATGCCGCAGTCGGGGGAGATCGTGCATGCCGAAAGCGTGTCGGAGGAGCCTGCCGGCGGCGGAGCCGTTGTCGCGCGGCAGCTCGGGCTGCTCGCCGGCGGCTGCACGTTCTTCACCGCTCTCGGCGACGACGCGCTGGGACACGCCGCTCTGGCGCGTCTGCGGGAGCTCGAGCTGGACGTCGAGGCGGAGCGGCCGGGCGGCGCCGCGACCAGGCGCGCGTGGACGCACGTCGACGGCGGCGGCGAGCGCACGATCACCGTCCTCGGCGAGAAGCTCCTGCCAGCCGGCCCCCTGCCGCTCGCCGGTTACGACCTCGTCTTCTTCGTCTCCGGGGACGAGGCGGCCCTCCGGTCGGCGCGCGAGGCGCGGTTCCTCGCCGCCACGCTGCGCGAGCTTCCGACGCTCCGGCGCGCCGGGGTTCGCCTCGACCTGCTCGTCGGGAGCGTCACCGACCCCGGCGAGCAGCACGACCCGTCGCTCGACTCGAGGACGGTCGTCCTCACCGACGGTGCCCGCGGAGGCACGGCGAACGGCGTCCCGTACGACGCGGTGACGGCGCCGGCCGTGGTCGACACCTACGGTGCGGGTGACTCGTTCGCGGCTGCGCTTGCATTCGGTCTCGCCCGGGGTGACGGCGTCGACGATGCGCTCGCGCTCGCCGCCCGCGCGGGCGCCGCCGTGATCGGCGGGGCTGGTCCTTACTCGGCCCAGCTACGACACTGAGCGGCGGCCGACGAGGGCGCTGTCGACGAGTCGCACGATCAAAGGGGCGGTGTCGGCCCCTGCGAGCGTGGCGTCCACCTCGGCCTCGAACGCGGCACGCCGTGCACCGAGGCGGCTGAGGAGATTGCTCAGCGAGTAGTAGTGGCCGATCGCGGCTTCGACCGATGGCCGGATCTCCACGTCGTGCTCGTACGACAGGAGCTCCACGCGCGAGAACGCGGACCGCCGGAGGATCTCCGGAAACGGGTCGTGGCGACCGGCGGGGTGCGGTCCCTCGGCGGTGCCCGCGAGGTGTCGTTGCACAATCTCCCCGACAGAGCTCCAGGGTGCACGCTCGAGCCAGCTCCGGTGGTTGTCCGTCGCCTTGACATAGCCGACGAGTGCGACTGCTCCGCGGTCACGCTCGACGAGTTCGTCGAGGACGCGCAACACGGCATCCTGATCCGCCATCCAATGGAACGCCTGCGAGATCACGACGCCCGAAAGCGGCCCGAGCTCGGAGCTCAGCCGAGGCAGGTCATCCGAGCCGCCGACGAAGAACGAAAGATTCCCAACGCCTGAGGCCACCGATCGACGACGGCCCTCCTCGATCATCGCCGGCTCGGGATCCATCACGATCACCTCGCCGACGAACGGCGCGATCCGCAGCGAGGCGTGTGCGGGCCCTGCGCCGAGGTCCAGGATGCGATCGGCGCGCGACCACCCGAGATGCCCTGCGAGCAGCCGCATGAACGCCTCGCTCGGCCGATCTCGATACTCGGCGTAATGCCAGGCCGCTTCCTGAAACGGCCGTTCGCACGGCGCGAGGCCGGGCCAGCGATCCTTCATGCCGGTACGGGGATCGGCGACACCGCCAGCATCGTCGCACGTGCCGTGCTGGGCGCCCGTACTCGGCGCAGCTAGATTTGAGCGCATGACCGGCCGCGTGTCGTGGATCTCGTACACGCCCGTCAAGGCGACGGCGCTCCACCACGTGGACGAGATCGAGCTGCTCGAGGGCGGGCCGAGAGGCGATCGCCGCTTCTACTTCATCACGGAGCGCGGCCGGCTCGTCAACAACAAGGACTGCCCGCCCCTCCGGCTCGTCACCGCCGAGTACGACGAAGGAGCGGACACGCTGACGCTGCGCTTCGCAGACGGTGTGGAGGTGTGCGGCGCCGTCGAGCGCGGGGCGGAGGTCGAGACCTCGTTCCACCACACGCCGCGCCGCGCGCGACTCGTGCTCGGGCCGTGGTCGGAGGCGGTGTCGTCTCTCGCCGGTGCGCCGGTGCGCCTGGTCGAGCCGGAGCTGAGCGCGCCCGACCGCGGCCGCGGCGGCGCGGCGACGCTGCTCGCGCGCACGTCCCTCGGCACGCTTGCCGAGAACCTGGGCGTCGACACGGTCGACCCGCGGCGCTTCCGGATGAACTTCGGGATCGATGGGGTGGAGGCGCACGCCGAGGACGCGTGGACCGGCCGCCGCGTCCGGATCGGCGATGCCGTCGTCATCCCCCAGGGGCACGTCGGCCGCTGCGCGATCACGACGCAGAATCCCGACACCGCCGAGGTCGACCTGGACACGCTAAAGGCGCTCGCCCGCTACCGCGGCGACCTCGAGACGACGGAGCCGCTGCCCTTCGGCGTGCACGCCGCCGTCGCGCAGCCGGGGCGCGTGCGCCTCGGCGACCCCGTCGGCCTGCTGTAGGCCCGAGCCCGCCGAGCTAGTAACAGACTGTTACAAGCGTCCGCGCACGCCCGGATGGGGTTTACAGGTGGGTTAAAGTGGGGTACAGTGGGTGAAAGTGGACCATGCTGCTCGGGGAACATGACCATGCGCTGGACGAGAAGAACCGGCTCACGCTGCCGTCGAAGCTGCGCGCCGCGTTCGAGGAGGGGGTCGTCGTGACGCGCGGCCTCGACGGGTGCCTCTATGCGTACCCGCGCGGCGCGTGGGAGCAGCTGTCCGACCGGATCCGCAGCCTCGACCCGCTCGCAGAGGACTCCCGCAAGCTGCAGCGGCACTTCTTCGCCGGCGCCGCGGCGGGAGAGCTGGACAGGCAGGGGCGCATGGTGCTCCCAGCCGGGTTGATCGAGCACGCGGGGTTGAGTCGCGAAGTCACCGTCGCCGGCGTCCACGATCACCTGGAGATCTGGGACCGGGCGAAGTGGCGCCAGCAGATGCACGAGGTCGAAGGGAGCGCGGAAGATGTTGCCGAGCGTCTTGCCAACTGAGTTCGATCACGTCCCGGTCCTTGCCGAGGAGATCGTCGCCCTCCTCGACCCGCGCCCGGGCGAGACTGTCGTCGACGGGACCTTCGGTGCCGGCGGCCACGCGTTGCTGCTTGCCGCGTCGCTGCGCGGTGACGGCAAGCTGATCGCGATCGACCGCGATCCGACGGTCGCGCCGTACTTCGACCGCCTTCGCCGCGAGACCGGCGTCAAGGCGCGCCTGCACCACGGCGAGTTCTCCGCCGTCTTGCGACAGCTCGCCGACAACGGCGTGAAGGCGGATGCGATCCTGCTCGACCTCGGTGTCTCCTCGATGCAGCTCGACCGGCCGGACCGCGGCTTCTCCTACGCGGTCGACGCGCCGCTCGACATGCGCATGGATCCGAGCGCCACGTTCTCCGCCCAGGAGCTCGTCAACGACGGGGCCGAAGCCGACCTCGCGGACATCTTCAAGCGCTACGGCGAAGAGCGCTACGCGCGCCAGATCGCGCGCGCCATCGTCAGGCGGAGGAAGACACAGCCGTTCGTGCGCACCGGCGATCTGGTCGAGGTGATCAAGGCGGCGATTCCCGCGCCGGCGCGCTTCGGCGAAGGCCACCCGGCAAAGCGCGTGTTCCAGGCGCTCCGCATCGAGGTGAACGACGAGCTCGGATCGCTCGAGCGCGCGCTTCCCGCCGCGCTCGAGATGCTGCGGCCGGGCGGCAGGCTCGCCGTGATCTCGTTCCACTCGCTCGAGGACCGCATCGTGAAGCGCTTCCTCCGTTCGCAGGAGCACGGCTGCACGTGCCCGCCCGACTTCCCGGTCTGCACCTGCGGCTCGAAGCCGGCGCTGCGAGCGACACCACGCCGCGCGGTGCGGCCGAGCGCCGCCGAGGTCGCACGTAACCCGCGCGCGCAGTCGGCACGGCTCCGCGTGGGGACGAGGGTCGACTGACATGGCGAGCCTCTCGCACTCGCAGGCCGCAGGAGCGATCGCCAAGCCGGTCGCGCGCCCTCGCCCGAAGCCACGGTCGCGGACGCGCACGAAGAGGCGCGCGCGCGGCGGAATCCTCTGGATCGTCGTGAGCGGGATTCTGCTCACCGGGGTCGTATTCGTGAACGTGGCGGTGCTGCGGCTCAACCTGACGCTCGACTCGACGAACAGCCAGCGCTCGAAGCTGCTGGCGCAGAACGCGGCGCTGCAGTCGGACTACTCCGCGCTCCTGTCGTCGACGCGGATCCAGCAGCAGGCCGTCTCGAAGCTCGGGCTCGTCTACGAGGACCCGGGCACCTACGGATACGTCGACCTCGCGAAGTAGTGCGGGAGAAGCAGGCCAACCGCCGCATCCGCCTGCTGCTCGCGGTCTTCGCCTTCGTCTTCGCGATCACCCTCGCCCGCGCCGTGTGGCTGCAGGGCGTGCAGGCCGCGGAGCTCGGCGGAATGGCGAAGCGGCAGCACCACGAGTCGATCACGATCCCGGCCGGCCGCGGCACGATCTTCGACCAGAACGGCGTCCAGCTCGCGATCGGCGAGCAGACGATGACCGTCTATGCAGACCCGCGCCAGGTGGTGAACGCACGTGCGATCTCCCTCGCCGCGCAGCGCCTGCTCGGCGTCGACGCGAACACGCTCTATCCCGAGCTGCTGAACAAGAAGACGAGCTTCGTCTACGTGCAGCGGTTCGCCGACCCGAAGGCCGCGGCGCAGTTGATCAAGAAGGGATTCACGGGCGTCAACGCCTACCCCGAGGAGAAGCGCGTGTACCCGCTGAAGAGCATCGCCGCGCAGGTCGTCGGGTTCGCAGGCACCGATGACAAGGGGCTCGGCGGGCTCGAGATCCAGTACGACCATCAGCTCTCGGGCAAGCCCGGCAAGCAGACGATCGTCCGCGACCCGTTCGGGCGCGCGATCGACGTCATCAGCTCGTCGCCGGAGCGGCAGGGTCACGACATCTTCACGACGATCGACCAGACGATCCAGGCGAACGCGGAGTCGGTGCTGCGCGAGACGATCGCGAAGTGGCACGCGAAGTCTGCGAGCGCAGTCGTGCTCGACCCGCGCACGGGCGCCGTGCTCGCGATGGCGCAGGCGCCGGGCTATGACGCGAACAAATCGAGTCGAGTGCCCTTCGCGATCCAGCGGAACCGCGCCGTCACGGACACCTACGAGCCCGGCTCGACATTCAAGCTCGTGACGATCGCCGGCGCGCTCGAGACGGGGCTCGTCGCGCCGACGACGAGGTTCACGCTGCCGTACTCGATCCACGTCGCCGACCGGACGATCCACGACGCGGAGCTCCGCGGCACCGAGCGGCTCTCGGTCGCCGAGATCCTCTCGCACTCGTCGAACGTCGGAGCGGTGACGATTGCCGAGCGGCTCGGGCGGACCGATCTCTCCGACTGGATCACGAGGTTCGGCTTCGGGAAGAAGACCGGCCTCGACTTCCCCGGCGAGAGCCCGGGGCAGGTGCTCCCGCCCGAGCAATGGTCGGGCTCGACGATCGGCAACGTGCCGATCGGCCAGGGCATCGCTGTCACTCCGATCCAGATGGCCTCCGCATACGCGGCGATCGCGAACGGCGGCGTGTGGGTGCAGCCGCACCTCGTCGACCGGATCGGTGGACGCCGGCTGCACGACTTCAAGCACGTCCGCATCGTCACGCCGGCCGTCGACGCGGCGCTGAAGAAGATGCTCACCGGTGTCGTCGACGAGCACGGCGGCACCGGCGGCGAGGCGGCGATCCCCGGCTACACCGTCGCCGGCAAGACGGGCACAGCGCAGAAGCCGGGCCCGCACGGGTACACGACCGGTAAGTACGTCGCCTCGTTCGTCGGCATGGTCCCGGTGGCGAAGCCGCGGCTGCTCGTGCTCGTCAAGGTCGACGAGCCGACGTCGAACATCTTCGGCGGCGTCGTCGCCGCACCGGCGTTCGCCCAGATTGCGAAGTTCGACCTGCAGCACCTGGCGGTGCCGCCGGACGCGCCCGTGCACTAGGTGCCGGAGCCCCCGCTAGGCTCACGCGCGATGGACCTGACTCGGCTGGGGCTCGCGGGCGCGCCGTCGCTGGAGATCCGCAACCTCGCATACGACACACGCGACGTTGCACCCGGCTCGCTCTTCTTCTGCATTCGCGGCGCGAGTGCGGACGGGCACGATCTCGCCGGCGAGGCCGTCGCCGCGGGGGCGGTTGCCCTCGTCGTCGAGCGGCGGGTCGCGGTGGACGTGCCGCAGATCGTCGTTCCGGACGTGCGTGCGGCCATCGGTCCAGCGGCCGTGGAGTTCTTCGGCGATCCGTCACGGGAGCTCGAGGTTGCGGCCGTCACCGGCACGAACGGGAAGACGACGACGGCGTTCCTCCTCCACTCGATCCTCGCGGCGGCCGGTCGGCGCCCGGCCCTCCTGACGAACATCGAGCGGCGCATCGGCGGCGAACTGCGGCCGACCGGCCTCAACACGCCGGAGGCCGTCGACCTGCAGCGTCTCTTTCGCGAGATGCTCGACGTGGGCGACCGGTCGTGCGTCATGGAGGCGACGTCGATGGCCGGCGCGAAGGGACGGCTCGCCGGCACGCGGTTCGCCGTGCTCGTCTTCACGAACCTGACGCAGGACCATCTCGACTTTCACGGCACGATGGACGCGTACTTCGCGGCGAAGCGCGCGCTCTTCGCGCAGGCAGATCGCGCCGTCGTGAACGTCGGGGACGAATGGGGCCGTCGGCTCGCGGCGGAGCTGCCCGACGCACGGACGTTCGCGCCGGAGGACGACCTCGGCGAGATCGACCTGAAGCTGCGCGGCCGCTTCAACCGCGCGAACGCGCTTGCGGCGATCGCCGCAGCGCGCGAGCTCGGCGTCGACGAGGAGGCGATTCGCGGCGGAGTCGAGGCGGTCGCCGGCGTGCCGGGAAGGTTCGAGTCGATCGAGGCGGGGCAGCCGTTCGCGGTGATCGTCGACTACGCACACACGCCCGACTCGCTCGCGAACGTGCTCGAAGCGGCACGCGGGCTCGGCCCTGGAAAGCTCACGGTCGTCTTCGGCGCCGGCGGCGACCGCGACCGCGAGAAGCGGCCGCAGATGGGACGGGTCGCCGCCGGCCTCGCGGACCGCGCAATCGTCACGACCGACAATCCGCGCAGCGAGGACCCGGAGGCGATCGCGCGCGAGGTTGCGCAGGGCAGGCTCGAGGTGGTGCTCGACCGCCGAGCGGCGATCCAGGCGGCGATCGCGGCCGCCCGCGGCGGCGACGTCGTCGTGATCGCCGGCAAGGGCGCCGACACCGAGATGGAGCTCGCGCGCGGGCGCGTGCCGTTCGACGACCGGGTCGTCGCGCGCGAGGCGCTCTCGTGATCCCGCTCGAGCTCGATACGCTCGAGCCGCTGGGGCGCATCGTCAAACGTCCCTGGGCCGACGTCGTCACCGGCATGCAGGTCGACTCCCGCCGGATCGACGAGGGAGATCTGTTCGTCGCGGTCGGCGGCGGCGCCGACTTCGTCGACCACGCGTTCGCGCGCGGCGCCTCGGCGGCGCTCGTCCCCACTGACGAGTTCGCCGCGCTCGCCGCGATCGCGGGCGAGGTGCGCGCGCGCTCGAAGGCGCGCGTCGTCGGCATCACCGGCTCGACGGGGAAGACGTCGACGAAAGACATCCTCTATGCGCTCTGCGCGCCGCACCGGCGGACGATCGCGAACGAGGGCAACTACAACACCGAGATCGGCGTGCCGCTGACCATCTGCCGGATCGAGGAGGACACGGAGATCTGCATCAGCGAGCTCGCCATGCGCGGGCTGGGGCAGATCGCCTGGCTCGCGTCCTTCGTCAGGCCGGACGTCGGCGTGATCACGAACGTCGGCCCAGTTCATCTCGAGCTCGTCGAGACGATCGAGAACGTTGCGCGGGCGAAGGCGGAGCTGATCGAGGCGCTTCCAGCGGGCGGCGTCGCGATCGTGCCGGACGAGCCGCTGCTCGAGCCGTATCTCGATGGGCGGGACATCATCGTGAAGCGCGTCGATGCGCATGAAGCGATCCCGTTCGCGACGAGCTACTCGTCGGCGCACCAGTTGCTGAACACGCGCATGGCGGTCGCCACGGCGAGGTGCCTCGACGTGCCGCTGCCCGAGCGCGAGCTCGTCGTCGAGTTCTCGAAGCTGCGCGAGGAGGAGCGCGCGCTACCCGGCGGCGGGCTCCTCCTGAACGACTGCTACAACGCGAACCCCGTCTCGATGCGCGCGGCGCTCGAGCACCTCGTCCAGCGCGCCGACGGAAGACGCACGCTCGCGGTGCTCGGCGAGATGGCGGAGCTCGGAGCGGGAGCACCTCGCTATCACCGCGAGGTCGGCGCACTCGTCCGCGAGCTCGGGCTCGGCGAGGTGATTGCCGTCGGCCCGCTCGCGCGCGACTACGGCGGCGAGTGGGTCGCGACGGCCGCCGAGGCCGCCGTGCTGCTGCGCGAGCGGCTTCGGCCCGCCGACGTGGTGCTCGTCAAGGGCTCGCGCTCGGTGGGACTCGAGCTCGTCGCGGAGAACATGGGAGGCTAGTGGCCAGGGTCCTCGTTGCGGCGCTCGTCGCCATGATCATCGCCATCCTCGGCGGGCCGACCTTCATCGCGTTCCTCAGGCGCAACGAGGTCGGGCAGCACATCCGCGAGGAGGGTCCCGCGCATCACGCCGGCAAGCAAGGCACGCCGACGATGGGCGGCCTCCTGATCGTCGCGGCGGCGACGATCGCGTTCCTCCCGCTCTCCGACTACACGCTTCCTGCGCTGACGATCTTCGGTACTGCGCTCGCCTGCGGCGCCGTCGGCTTCCTCGACGACTGGATCAAGCTGCGCCACCGGCGCTCGCTCGGCCTCGCCGGACGGTGGAAGATGCTGCTCCTCCTCGCGATCACCGTGGCCGTCGGCTTCGCCGCGCATCACCAGCAGCTCCGCCACGACGTCTTCGTCCCGGTCGTCGACCGGTGGCTGCCGCTCGGCCCGGCCTGGTACGTGCTGCTCTTCCTGATCATCGCCGGCGCCGTGAACGGCGTGAACCTGACCGACGGCGTCGACGGGCTTGCGGCAGGGACGAGCATCATCGCCCTGGCGACCTTCACCGCGATGGCGGTGACGATCTTCATCCGCTCTCACGGTCCGCACGGCAGGATCGAGAACCGGCTCGACGTCGCGTTCATCGGTGCGGCGCTGATCGGCGCCGCCGTCGGCTTCCTCTGGTTCAACGCATCCCCCGCCGAGGTGTTCATGGGCGACACCGGGGCCATGGCCATGGGCGGCGCAATCGCTGCGATGGCGATCATGATGAAGGTCGAGCTGCTGCTGCTCTTCGTCGGCGGCATCTTCGCGATCGTCGCGATCTCGGTGATGCTGCAGGTGGTCAGCTTCAAGTACTGGGGGCGGCGCATCTTCCTGATGGCGCCGCTGCAGCACCACTTCGAGATGAAGGCGTGGTCCGAGACGAAGATCATGGTGCGCTTCTGGATCGTCACCGCGATCTTCTGCGCAGCCGGCTTCGCGCTCTTCTACAAGTACTACCCGAACATCCGGCCGCAGTGAGAGCGCTCGTCTACGGGCTCGCGCGCTCCGGCCGTTCGGCCGCCGAGCGGCTCGAGGACCCCGTGCTCGTCGACCGCTCGCTCGGCAACGAGGACGATCTTTCGCTGCTCGACGGGATCGACGTCGTCGTCAAGTCGCCGGGCGTTCCAGGGGAGGCGCCGCTCGTCGCCGCCGCGCGCGAACGCGGCATCCCGGTGTGGTCCGAGGTCGAGCTGGGTTACCGTCTGCAGCCGGAGGCCCGCTTCGTCGGCGTCACCGGCACGAACGGGAAGACGACGACCGCCGAGCTACTCGGGGCGATCTTCCGGGAGGCCGGCCGTGACGTCGCCGTCGCCGGCAACGTCGGCACGCCCCTCACGTCGATCGGACGCGCCGACTGGATCGTGTGCGAGCTCTCGTCGTTCCAGCTCGAGGACGTGCACGAGCTCGCGTGCGATGTCGCGGTGCTGCTCAACCTCGAGCCGGATCACCTCGACCGCCACGGCTCGTTCGGGGCCTACCGCGAGGCGAAGCTACGGATCTTCGAGCGTTCGCGCGCGCAGGTCGTGCCTCGCGGCTCCGGTCTCCCGGGCATCGAGTTCGCGGCGGTAGACGAGTTGCCGGCGGAGCCGCTGCTGCGCGGCGCGCACAACCGCGAGAACGCCGCGGCCGCGACCGCCGCCGCACGGGCTGCGGGGATCGCAGACGAGCACATCGCGACGGCGCTCAGCACGTTCCCCGGCGTTCCGCACCGGCTCGAGCTCGTTGCAGAACGAAGAGGCGTTCGTTACGTCAACGACTCGAAGGCGACGAACGTCGCGGCGGCGGTGCGTGCGCTCGCGGCCTACGCCGACGAGCCGGTGCACCTCATCCTCGGCGGCTCCTCGAAGGACGAGGACTTCGCGCCGCTCGCGGCAGCAATCGGCACGAACGTTCGCGCCGCTCACCTGATCGGGGCGGAAGCCGAGCGGCTCGCCGCGGCTCTCGATGGGCACGACGACGGGACGCTCGAACGCGCCGTCGCGCACGCCGCGGAGCTCGCCCAGCCGGGCGACGTCGTATTGCTCAGCCCCGCGTGCGCGAGCTTCGACCAGTTCGAGAACTTCGAGGAACGCGGGGACGCGTTCCGCAGGCTCGCCGCCGCGTCTCCTTGAGCGTGGTCTGACCAGGGGACGTGTCTCGGCAGGACGGTCCGGCGTGGGCTGATTCGCCGTAGTGGTGCGCTGTGGATTCGTTGCCGCACTTCGGTACGATTTGGTCTGACCAAGGGACATGGCTCAACGCGGCATGTCCCTTGGCGGGGTGCCGCGGCGGGAGCGTAGGACTCCGCTCGCGTTCCGCGAAAGCGGCAGGATGCGCCGGCGCGAGCTCGATTCAAGGCTGCTGATCCTCGTCACCCTGGCGCTCGTCGCGTTCGGGCTTGTGATGGTCTACAGCGCGACGTCGGCCGCCGCCGCCGTCGGCGGGAAGGATCCGAGCTACTACCTGAAGCGCCAGGGGATCTACGCAGCGCTCGGGATCGTCCTGATGGTGATGGCCCAGCGCTGGGACTACCGGCGGCTCCGCGCGCTCGCGCCGCCGCTCGTCCTCGGCTCGCTCGTCCTGCTCGTCGCGGTGCTCGTGATCGGCCCCGCGATCAACGGCGCGCGGCGCTGGATCTCGCTCGGCCCGGCCGTGTTCCAGCCCTCGGAGCTCGCGAAGCTCGCGGTCGCGATCTGGGCGGCGGCCTATCTCTCGCGCAACCCCGCACCGCGCGACCTGCGGGAGCTGTGGCGGCCGATCGGCGCCCTGACTGCCGTCTTCTGCGTGCTGCTGATCCTCGAGCCGGACATGGGAACCGCGATCGCCCTGCTCGTGATGCTGATCGGGATGCTGCTCGTCGCCGGCACCCCTACGCGAACGCTCGCCGCGGGTGTCTCGATCGCTGCGGCTCTCGGGACGGTCGCGATCTATCTGGAGCCGTACCGCCGCGCGCGCTTCTTCGCATTCCTGCACCCGTGGAAGGACGCACAGGGAACCGGCTTCCAGATCGTGCAGGCGATGATCGGCATGGGGTCGGGCCACTTCTTCGGCGTCGGGCTCGGCCAGGGCGTGCAGAAGATCTTCTACCTGCCGGAGGCACACACCGACATGATGCTCGCGAACATCGGCGAGGAGCTCGGCCTGCTCGGCGTGGCCGCTGTGATCGGCGCGTACGCGCTCTTCGCATACGCGGGCCTCGACATCGCGACCCGCTGCAAGGACCCGTTCGGGAAGCGGCTTGCGACCGGCCTCACGGTGCTCGTCTGCGGCCAGGCGGCAATCAACATCCTGGCCGTCATGGGCAGCGCGCCGCTCACGGGGATCCCGTTGCCGTTCCTCTCCTACGGCGGCTCGAGCCTCGTCGTTCTCCTCGCGGGCGTGGGGATTCTCCTTAACATCGCTCATCGTGGCGGTGCAGCGGCAGCTTCGGTGCCTGATCGCAGCCGGGGGAACGGCCGGTCACGTACTGCCGTCGCTCGCAGTCGCGGAAGCGCTGACCGAGCGCGGCGTGCACGTGACGTTCGCCGGGTCGCCGGATCGCGTCGAAGCGCGGCTCGTTCCTGAAGCAGGCTACGAGCTCGACACCTTCCGCATCACAGGGTTCCCGCGGCGCCCGTCGATCGGGCTCGCGCGTTCGCTGCTCCTCGCCGGAGCGGCGCCGCGGGCCTGCCGCGCGATCCTGCGGCAGCGGCGGCCGGACGTCGTCCTCGGCGGCGGCGGCTTCGTCTCAGGACCGATGGTCTTCGCCGCGTCGACACTCGGCATACCGGCGGCGCTGACCGAGGCCGACGCACATCTCGGGCTCGCGAACCGTCTCGCCGCGCCCTTTGCGAAGCGCATCTTCCTCTCGTACCCGATCGTGACGCGGTACCGCGCAAAGGTGCGCGTGGTCGGTCGCCCGATCCCACCCGGCGCACGCGCGATGCCGCAGGCCGACGCGCGGGAGATCTTCGAGCTGCCGGCGGCAGGACGGGTGCTCGGCGTGTTCGGAGCACTCGCCGGCGCGAGCGCGCTCAACGAGCTCGTGGTCGAAACGTGGGGGAGAAGCGGGCCGCCGATCATCCACCAGACCGGGCGGCGCGACTTCGACCACGTGCGGAGCCGCGTGCACCGCGACGACTACGTCGTGCTCGCGGAGACGGAGCGCTTCGGTGCGGCGATCTCCGCAGCCGATCTCGTGCTCGCGCGATCGGGCTCGACGATCTGGGAGATCGCCGCGGCCGGGAAGCCCGCCATCCTCGTGCCGTATCCGTTCGCAACCGGCGACCACCAGGCGATGAACGCGCAGCACTTCGTCCGGGCGGGCGGCGCAATCATGGTGCGCGAGCTCGATCTCGACGACGTGCCGGAGCTCGCGCGGTCGCTGCTCGACGACCCCGAGCGCCTGCGGCGAATGGGTGAGGCGATGCTGCGGGCCGCTAAGCCGAATGCCGCGGCCGAGATCGCGGACGAGCTGCTCGCGCTGGCCGCACGATGAACGGCCGCCGCCTGTGGTTCGTCGGGATCGGCGGTGCCGGCCTCAGCGGGTACGCCCAACTGGCGCGCGCCTGGGGAGCCGAGGTCGGCGGCTGGGACCGGGTGTGGACGCCGTACCTCGAGCCGCTCGCCGGCGTGCAGATCGAGATCGCACCCGAGCCGGTCGTGCCGCACGGATGGGAGACGGTCGTCTCGTCCGCCTATCCGGACGTCCCGGGCCTGCGGCGCAAGGAGTTCCTGCGCGAGCTCGTGGCCGCTCGTGAGTCGGTCGTCGTCAGCGGGACGCACGGCAAGGGAACGACCGCCGCGATGATCGCGTTCGTGCTCCGCGAGACCGGCCGCGACCCGGCGTGGCTGATCGGCGCGCCGGTGCCGCAGCTCGGCTCGAACGCCGGCTTCGGCGCGGGCCTCCTCGTTGTCGAGGCGGACGAGTCGGATCGCACCGTGTTCGACCTTCCCGCGGCGATCGCAGTCGTCACGAACGTCGAGCTCGACCACCACACCGAGTACCGGTCGCTCTCGGAGCTCGAGCACGCATTCGCCGCATGGACGGCCACGGCGCGGCAGGTGGTGCGCGACGCCCCTCCCTACCGGGGCGAGCTCGCGGTGCCCGGGGAGTACAACCGGCTGAACGCGGGCGCAGCACTCGCCGCGCTCGAGCTCGCCGGGGTCGCGCGCGCGGAGGCCGAGAGCGCTCTCGCGCGCTTCGCCGGAACCGGCCGGCGGTTCGAGGTGCACGAGGGAGACGTGACGATCGTCGACGACTACGCCCATCATCCGACCGAGGTCGCGGCCACGATCGCCGCCGCACGCGAGCGCTTCCCGGCTGCGACGCTGCGCGTGCTCTTTCAGCCGCACCTGTACTCGCGCACGCGCCACCTTGCGCGGGAGCTCGCGGAGGCCCTCGCGGGCGCGGACGACGTCAGCGTCACGGACGTCTATCCCGCGCGCGAGCAGGCGATCCCCGGCGTGAGCGGGAAGCTGATCGTCGACGCGCTCAGTGACGTCGGAGTGCTCGCCGCGTACACGCCCACGGTCGAGCAGGGCGCCGCGCGGCTGGCGCGCCGCGCGCGCAAGGGAGACGTGCTGCTTGTCGTCGGTGCCGGCGACGTCGACCGCGCCGTCGGGCTGGTGCGCAGCTGATGGACGCGAACATCGGGCTCGCCCGCCATACGACGATCGGGACCGGCGGCCCGGCGCGCTGGTTCGCGCGGCCGGAGACGGTGGACGCGTTGCAGACGGACCTGCGCTGGGCGGCGGAGCGCGGCGTGACGGTCCACGTGATCGGGCTCGGCTCGAACGTCCTCGTGCACGACGAGGGCGTCGAGGCGCTCGTGCTCAAGCTCGCCGGCGAGCTCTCGGCGGCAGAGGTCGACGACGACGTTCTCGTCGCGGGCGGCGGCGCGGCGAACGCCGTCGCGCTCCACCGTGCACGCGCTGCGGGGCTCGGTGGGTTCGAGTTCGCTTCCGCGATTCCGGGAACGGCCGGTGGTGGCGTCCGCATGAACGCGGGCGCCTACGGCCGCGAGTGGCGCGACGTGCTGATCGACGCGGTCGTGGTCGATGCGGAGCGCGTGCGCACGCTCGACGCATCGGACCTCGAGCTGTCGTACCGCCACTCGGGGCTCGCACCCGGCGAAGTCGTTGCGCAAGTGCGGTTCCGGCTCGAGGCGAGCTCTCCCGAGGCGGTCAAGGCGCGGACGGCCGAGTTGCTCGCGCAGCGCAAGGCGACCCAGCCAACGAACAAGCGGACCTTCGGGAGCGTCTTCAAGAATCCGGGCGGCGACCCTGGCGCGGGCGCAATGATCGAGCAGTGCGGCCTGAAGGGCCACCGGATCGGAGGCGCTCTCATCTCGCCCCGCCACGCGAACTTCATCGAGAACGCCGACAGCGCGACGAGTGCGGACTGCATCGGGCTCATGGTGGAGGCGCGGCGTCGTGTGCACGAGCGCTTCGGCGTGGTGCTCGAGCACGAGGTGCAGTTCCTCGGCCCGCTCGAGCTGCCGCCGGTGTAGGGGAAGGCGCGCGTGCGGCGAAGTGAGCCGCGTGGCCGCCCGTAGAAGGACGACCGCCCGGACGGCGGTGCTCCCAGCGCGCCGTAGTGGGCTCGAGCTCGGGCGGGTGGCGCCGTCCGGCCGCTCGCTTGCGATCGGAGTCGCGCTTGCCGTGCTCGCGGTTCTGACGTACGCCGGCGCGCGTGAGTCGTCGGTCTTCGCGGTCCGCACCCTCGACGTCCGCGGTGGCACTCCGGTTCTGCGGGCACAGGTGCGCGCGGCGCTCGAGAGCATGGCCGGCCGGAGCCTCCTCAGGGTCGACGCGGACAGCGTGAGCCACGCCCTCGCGCCGGTCTCGGGCGTGCGTGGCTTTTCGTTCGACCGCGCGTTCCCGCACACGCTGCGTGTCGTCGTGCAGCCGGAGCACCCGGTGCTCGTCCTGCGCATCGTTCCCGGGAGCGGCGCCTTCCTCGTCTCTGCAACGGGTCGCGTGATCAGGCCACTCGCGCATGCGCACCGCTCGAGCCTGCCGCGGCTGTGGGTGAAGAAGGACGTCCACGTGACGGTCGGCGAGCGGCTCGGCGCGGTTCAGGCCGCCGCCGCAACGGCGCTCGCGGCCCTGCAGGGGTGGTCGTGGCCGGGGGGCATCCACGTCGTCCGCTCCTCCGCGACGGAGTTGACGCTCGTGCTCGGAAGCGGCTTCGAGCTCCGGCTCGGAGACGGCGGCGACCTGCGGCTCAAGTTTGCGATCGCGCGCCGGATCCTGCGGGCGACGGGCGCCGCCACCGCGCCGCGCGGCTACGTGGACGTGAGCGCCCCGGAGCGTCCGGTGCTCTTCTCCGACTCTCCAGTCGGAGGTTGAGGTTGAGGGTTAGGCGGGTCGAGCTTTCAGCTTTTCGCGTTGACAGGGCAGGAAACCCCCCATACTCTCCCGAAGGAAGGAGGCGCTCGGCAGCCCCACCCTGCACTCGAGCTTGAGGTCGAGCGACATCAGATGAGAGAACGCTCCGGAAACTATCTGGCCGTGATCAAGGTCGTCGGCGTCGGCGGCGGCGGCACGAACGCCGTCAACCGGATGGTCGACGCGGGCCTGACCGGCGTCGAGTTCGTCGCCGTCAACACGGACGCGCAGGCGCTTCTGATGTGCGACGCGGACGTGAAGATCCACATCGGCGCGAAGGCGACGCGCGGGCTCGGCGCCGGCGCCGACCCGAACGTCGGCCGTGAGGCCGCAACCGAGTCGCGCGACGAGTTGAAGGAGGCGCTGAAGGGCGCCGACATGGTCTTCGTCACCGCAGGCGAGGGCGGCGGCACCGGAACCGGCGGCGCGCCGATCGTCGCGGAGATCGCGCGCGAGCTCGAGACCCTCACCGTGGGCGTCGTGACGCGGCCGTTCTCGTTCGAGGGGCGCCGCCGCGCACAGCAGTCCGAGCAGGGGATCGGCGAGCTCGCCGACAAGGTCGACACGCTGATCGTGATCGAGAACGACCGGCTGCTTCAGGTCGTCGAGAAGAAGACACCGCTCTCCGAGGCGTTCAAGATGGCCGATGACATCCTGCGGCAGGGCGTGCAGGGAATCACCGACCTGATCACGGTGCCGGGAATCGTCAATCTCGACTTCGCGGACGTCCGCACGATCATGCGCGACGCGGGATCGGCGTTGATGGGCATCGGCTCGAGCCAGGGAGAGAACCGCGCCGGCGAGGCTGCGAGGCACGCCGTCAGCTCGCCGCTCCTCGAATCGTCGATCGAAGGCGCGACGGGGATCCTGCTCAACATCTCCGGCCCGCCCGACCTCGGCCTGTTCGAGGTGAACGAGGCGGCCGAGGTGGTCACCGGCGCCGCCGACCAGAACGCGAACGTGATCTTCGGTGCAGTGATCGACGACCAGTTGAAGGACGAGGTGCGGGTGACCGTGATCGCGACCGGGTTCGGCGTCCAGCGCCGCCGCCGCGCGCGGGGCGGCCCGGTGGAACCGGGGCCGATCGGCACCCGTGGGCCTGACTTCGACCCCGGCGACTCGCTCGACGTGCCGTCGTTCCTTCGAGACGAATGATGTCTGACGAATGATGTTTAGGGACGCCGCGGTCCGGTAATCAGACGGCTGCCCTCTCGGGACTGGAGTGCAGTCCCACACGACCCGGTCAGAAGCCCTGTCAGTTTTGCTGGCGGGGCTTCTTGCCATTCGGGGAGGCGTTTCGGCGAGGATTGGGCGGTGGAACGGACGTCGCCCGCCGGTGCGCGCCAACCCGGCGAGACGCCGGACGCTGCCGCGCGCCGAGAGCTGTGCGAGGTGACGGCGCTGGTGCTCCCGCTCCACGGGCCGGTCGACCATGTCACCGAGGACGTCGCCCTCTGTGTGGCCTCGGACGCCGAGGTGGAGGTCGATGCGGAGCACGAAGCTGAACCCGCGGGCGACGGTTAGCATCGCCCCGGGATGCAGACCCGTAGAGCTCCTTTCACAATGACCAGCCATCTCGCGTGGCC
>JAICTB010000138.1 GCA_025936595.1 Thermoleophilia bacterium
ATGTCCTGCCAGTAGCCCTCGCAGACGTAGCCGTAGATCGGCCGGCCCATCTCCAGGAGGAGCGGGAAGAGCTCCTTCGAGAAGTCGTAGGGCCGGTCGGTCGGCACGTGCCGCAGTACTTCCGGCTCGAGCACGTAGATGCCGGTGTTGATCGTGTCGGAGAAGACCTGACCCCACGACGGCTTCTCGAGGAATCGCTCGACGCGCCCTTCGTCGTCGGTGACGACGATGCCGAACTCGAGGGGATTCTCGACCGACTTGAGGCCGATCGTCACCGCCGCGTCCTTCTCCTTGTGGAAGTCGACGATCTTCTGCAGGTCGATGTCGCAGAGCGCGTCGCCCGAGATGACGAGGAACGTCTCGTCGAGCCGGTCGGACGCGAGCCGCACGGAGCCCGCGGTGCCGAGCGGGCTCTCCTCGACGGAGTACTCGATGTTCAGGCCGAGGTTCTCGCCGCCGCCGAAGTAGGTGCGGATCGCCTGCGGCAGGAACGCGACGGTGATCACGACGTCGTTGAACCCGTGCGTCCGCAGCAGCTCGAGGATGTGCTCCATGCAGGGCTTGCCGACGATCGGCACCATCGGCTTCGGCTGGTTCGAGGTCAGCGGCCTGAGCCTGGTCCCCTCCCCGCCCGCCATGACGACTGCTCTCACGCGAGCACCTCGCGGCGGGCCTTCAGCGCGTACTCCCCGAACGCAAGGAGGCCGAGCACGAGCCCGGTCCAGAAGATCCAGAGCGGCCAGTCGGTCGCCTCGTGCGTCACCATCACGAGCCCGATCGCGAGGTAGAGGAGCCATGTGGCCGCCTTGCCGAGCAGGTTGACCTGGAATTCGTAGCCGCGGCCCATCACGATGGGTGTTCCCACGAGCGCAACGAGATCACGCGCCGGGATGACGAGCGCAAGCCAGGGCAGTCGGCCGGCGTGGATCAGGAGCAGCACGGCAGCGTCGATCATCAGCCGGTCCGCGAGCGGATCGGCGATCTTGCCGAATGCCGACTCGACATGCCAGCGGCGCGCGAGGAACCCGTCGACCTGGTCGGTGACGCCGGCGGCGCCGAAGACGAGCGCGGCCGCCCATGACCTTCCCCCGTCGCACGTCGTGATCAGCGCGACGTAAACAGGGATCAGGACGATCCGGGCGATCGTCAGCGCATTCGGGAGCCGGCGGCGAATCACGCTGACAGGATACGGGGGTGCTGACGATCCCCGGTTTTGTCGACGCCCATTGCCACGCGTTTCAGCGCGCATTGCGCGGGCGGGGCCTCGGCGCAGACTTCTGGGCGTGGCGCGACGAGATGATCGCGCTCGCGGAATCGCTGACGGTGGAGGAGATCCGGCGCGAGTACGTCGAGGTCTACCGCGAGCTGCGCGCGAACGGCTACACGGCAGTCGGAGAGTTCCACTACCTCGGCCCGGCAGAGGCACGAGCCGCAGCCGAGGCCGCCGGCGAGGCGGGCATCGCGTTCACGTGCCTCTACGCGTGCTACCTCCGCGGCGGCAGCCCCCGCTTCCGCCAGGAGTCGGTGGCGCAGTACCTGGGCGAGCTCGAGGAGCTGCGCTCCGCCGGCGTGCACGTCGGTGTCGCCCCCCACTCCGTGCGCGCCTGCCCCGCCGAGGCGCTGCGCGAGCTCGGCCGCTACGCGGCGGAGCACGAGCTGCCGCTGCACGTGCACGCGGACGAGCAACCGCGCGAGCTCGACGAGTGCGTGGCGGAGTACGGCGTGCGGCCGATCGACCTGCTCGCGCGCGAGGGGTGTCTCGGCGAGCGCACGACGGTCATCCACGCGACGCACGCGGACGGCGCCGAGCTCGATCTCCTGCGCGACGCCGGTGCGCGCATCTGCGTCTGCCCGACCACCGAGGCGAATCTCGGCGACGGCTTCCTTCCGGTCGCACGTGTCATGCACCGCGGCATCGGTCTCTGCATCGGCTCCGATTCCAACGTGCGCATCGACCCGCTCGAAGAGCTGCGCGAGCTCGAGGGGATCGGGCGGCGCCAGACGGGCACGCGCGGCGTCATCCCGGTGGATTCGCTCCTGCGCTTCGGGAGCACCGAGGGCGCCGCGGCAATCGGGCTCGACGCGTGGCCCGACGCAACGGTCGACCTCGAGCACCCGCAGCTGCGGGCGGTCGAGGAGGGAGCGGTCTACGAGGCGCTCGTGTTCAGCTGCAGCGGCGACGTTCTCCGGAAGACGTCCGACCAGTAGCGCGTGCGCGCGAGGTAGGAGAGCTCAGCGGCCTGCCCGTGCAGCCCCCAGGCTCCGTTGTAGGAGAGATAGCGGTAGGCCCCGTGGCGGCCCGCGGGAGCGGCCGGCTCGATCTGCGTCCCCTCGTGCCATTCGTTGAAGGACGTGATCGTGATGCGGTCGGCGCCGCTCGCGATCGCCATCTTCCACATCGAGTCGTAGGTGGCGCCGTTTCGGCGGCGCTTGATGCGCGGGTCGCCGCTGCCGCGGCGCGCGTCGTAGCCCGGCCCCACCGACGGTGCGCAGAGCAGGTGCTTCGCCCGCGCCTGCGCGCAGAGACGGCGAAAGGTGTTCGCCGCGTAGGTGACGATGTCGTAGGTGTAGATGCCGTCGAACCCGGCGGCGGCCGCGGCCCCGACGAGACCGGTCTGGCCGAACAGCGTCACGCCGCCGCCGTGCAGGGCCGCCTTCGCGGCCGCCCAGTCGGCGACCGGGAAGTCGAACGGGCGGTAGACGTAGTACGTGGTGATGCCGTAGGTGCGGAGGTACGCGAGATCCTCCACCGTGCTCGCGACGCTGCGGCCGGCGTACGGCTCGAGGTGCGCGGCGACCGCGATGCCGTCGGCGTGCGCGGCGGCGACGACCTCCCCGAGCCTTGCGTCCTCCGGCGAGCCCTTCCCCCACCACGAGACCGCGATCTCGTCGATGCCTGCGTCGCGAATCTCCTTCATCTGCTCGCCGACGACGATCGCGTCGGACGACGAGTAGAGGCCGCCCATCGGGTAGTACGACGACGCGATGTCATTCGGCGGCGTATGGCCGAGCTGCGCCCAGTGCTCGTAGGCGCCGTCGGCGGCGGACGTGCCGTACCACGGGTAGTAGAACGCGGATACGACGCGGACACCGGCCTGCGCGGTGGCAGGAAGGCAGAGCGCGAGCAGGAGGCCGAGTAGAAGTCGCCGCATTGACAGGGTCGCCGACCGATCATCTACCACCGAGGGACGACAGACAATGGGCCGTGGGACCCATTCGAGGGATGCGCCGTCACCCGTTCGAGCCGATATCCGAGGCGGTGACGCTAATGGAAACTGCGGCAAAGAGGCGTCTCGGCGACATCTGCGTCGAGCGTGGGCTGATCTCCGAGGAGCAGCTGCAACAGGCGCTGGTCCACCAGAGCGAGTCGGGCACGAAGCTCGGCGAGGTGCTCGTGGAGCTCGGCTTCGTCACCCGCGTCGGCCTCGCGGGCGTCCTGAGCGAGCAATGGAACGACCTGCGGCTCAGCCAGAGCGCTCAGGCGCCGGCCGAGTCGTCACTGGGACTGCGTGAGCAGGTGCGCGCGCTGACGGCGGAGCTCGCCGAGCGCGACAAGCGGATCGCCCAGCAGGACGCGACGATCGCCGCGCTGCTCGCTCAGCTCGGCGGCAACGCAGCCGCGTAACGCGCTCAGGTCTTTGCACTCGCGCCACGTGCGGTCGCCCTCGGTCGCGGGATCGTCTTCGTCGTGGGCCATGCGGCCCGGGTTCCCGTCAGACCGACGCGGTAATCGTGATGCCGCCGCGCGCCTTCTGGCGGAGCGTCACGTGGACGGCGCCCTGCTCGAGCTCGAGCGCAGTTGCCACCTCATCGCGGATCTGGACCGCGAGAGCCTCGCAGAAGACGCCCTCGTCGCGAAAGCGCGACAGATAGATCTTCAGGGACTTCGACTCGAGGCACAGGCCGTCCGGCTCGTACTCGATCGTCGCCGTGTAGAAGTCGGGCTGGCTCGTGATCGGGCACATGGCGCTCAGCTCGTCGCTGACGAGCTCGACGCGCGCAATGCCGGGATTCGGGAACGACTCGAGCCCGGCATACGCATCGCTACCGGCATGACCGAGGGCGACGAACTCCTGCTCCACGGGTCCCTAGTGTAGAGGCGTGCAACTCCAGGCGACCCTGGTCTGCCCCGCCTGCGGCGCGGGGCACGCCGAGACGATGTCGACCGACTCCTGCCGGTTCTTCTACACGTGCCCGTCCTGCGACGCGCACCTGCGTCCGCTCGAGGGCGACTGCTGCGTCTTCTGCTCCTACTCGGACCAGGTGTGCCCGCCGAAGCAGGTCACCTTCCAAGGGCGGGGAACCTCAGCGCGATCGGAGTGACCGAGGCGAGCACGATCGCGAACACGCCCATCGCCCAGCGCGCCGACAGGTGCTCGATGACGAGACCGCTGACGAGCGGCGCCAGAGTGGCGAGACCGATCGCAACCTGCAACAGCGCGTTGTTCACGCGTCCGCGCATCGACTCGGGCGTCTGGCGGAGCAGCGCCGAGAACAGAACGGCGTTCGTCGCAGGGGAAAGGAGGAGCGGAATCGCGAGCGGAATCGCAACGGCGGGAGAAGGCATCACGATCGCCGCAACTCCCATGAGGGCCGAGCCCGGTACCGAGAGCAGGAGGATCGACTGCATGACGGTGACGCGGCGCTGAATCGCCGGCGCAGCGAACGCACCGAGCAGCCCTCCGAGCATGATCGCGGCCTGTGCACCGCCGACGACGACGGCCGACGAGCCGTGACGGCGGAGGCCGAGCGTCACGGTGAAGATGGCGCCGGTGAATGCGAAGTTCAGAAGTGGCGCCTGGATGAGCACGGCGCGCAGCAGGCGGTCGCGCCACAGCATCCGGACCCCGTCCATCGCCTCGGCCCAGAGGCCGCGTCGTTCAGCGTCACCCGACGGGGCGAACTGACCGTCGATGCGGCTCGCCGTCAGGAAGGAGATGCCGTACGAGACCGCGTCGGCGACGAACGGCACGGTCCGGCCGAGGCCGAACAGGAACCCTCCGAGCGCCGGGCCGGCGAGATTCGCCGCGTACTGCCGAGCCTCCGTCGCCGCCCACGCCGCCTCCAGCTGCTCGTTGTCGACGATCAGCGGGAGCGCGGCCGTCGACGCGGGCGTGAACAGCGTGTCGCCGGCGCGGTCGATGACCGCGACGGCCATGACGATCGGCCATGCGAGCGCACCGAGCGCAACGAGCGCCGCCAGAACGGCCAGCGCCACGGCACGCACGGCGTCGCACACCATCATCGTCCAACGGCGGTCGAGGCGATCGGCGAGCGCGCCGGCCGGCAGCCTGACGGCGAACGCGGCGGCGCTCGCGACGGTTCCGACCGCTCCGGCGATCACGACCGAGTGCGTGAGCGCGAGGACGAGGAGCGGGTACGCGAGCGTGCCGATCTGCGACCCGAGGTCGGACAGCACCTGGCCGATCCACAGCATCCGGAAATTGCGATTCGCCCGCAGGGGCACGAGCGCCGCCTTCGGGTTCGATGCGGCCCCGGCCATGCCGCCATTCTTCCGCGTCAGCCTTCGCGGCTCCTCAACCTACGGGCGCCGGCAGACGGGCAGGACCGGGCTTCATCCACGCGCCGTCGACCTTGTAGTGGATGTCGTAGACGTGGCCGGTGAAGAAGCACGCTTTCAAAGCGTCCAGATGGAGTGCCTGACCGGGTGGCCCGACCTCCTGGTTTGTGTGGTAGAGCCAGCAGCTTCCCTGACGCGCCGCCGGCCGCCCGGCCGACCGGAGGACTTGAGCCTTGCTCATTCCGCTGTACAGGTGGATCGCGGTGACCCCGCCGACCGAGTGCACGTGCCCGGAAGTGCTGGACGCGGACGGCCCGGCATGGCTTGCCGAGCGGATGAGGAACAAGCCGGCCACGACTGCGGCCAAGGTCACGGCGAGCGCGATACCTCCTGTCGTGAGCCGCCGCCTGTTGCGCGGCCCCATCGCAACGCCGAGATCCGCGACTGCCATCGTGCCGCGACGATACGCCCTTCGGGAATCGCAGTCCAGGACCGGGCCCCGAAGAACGGAAAACCCTGCCTGGGCAGGGCTTTCCACCATCGGGGCGCCGAGATTTGAACTCGGGACCTCTAGTCCCCCAGACTAGCGCGCTAACCAGGCTGCGCCACGCCCCGCGACGTGGCAACCGTAGCAACGATGCGTCCGGCAGATGGAGGGGCGCCCGCGCAGGGCACCCCTC
>JAICTB010000099.1 GCA_025936595.1 Thermoleophilia bacterium
AAACATCTGGTGGACCTTCGCGATCACCTCGACCGCGCTCTTCATGGTTACGCTCGACAACCTCGTCGTGACGACGGCCCGGCCGGTGATCCGCGTCGACCTGCACGCCGGGATCAGCGGTCTCGAGTGGACCGTGAACGCCTACACGCTCAGCTTCGCCGTGCTGCTTCTGACGGGCGCCGCGCTCGGCGACCGGTGCGGGCGGCGTCTCGTGTTCTCGATCGGGATCGGAATCTTCACGCTCGCCTCGGCGGCGGCTGCGCTCGCGCCGACGATCGGCGCGCTCGATGCCGCACGCGCGGTGCAGGGGCTCGGCGGCGCGATCGTGATGCCGCTGACGCTGACGATTCTCTCCTCGGCGGTTCCTGCCGAGCGGCGCGGGCTCGCGCTCGGCGCGTGGGGCGGGATCAGCGGCCTGGCCGTCGCCTTCGGCCCGGTCGTCGGCGGCGCGGTCGTGAACGGCATCTCGTGGCACTGGATCTTCTGGCTGAACGTGCCGTTCGGCATCGTCCTGCTACCGCTCGCCTTGCGCCGGCTCGACGAGACGAGGGGCCCGTTCGGTCGCGTCGACCTGCCGGGGCTCGGGCTCGCAAGCGTCGGGCTGTTCGGCGTCGTGTGGGCGCTCGTCCGCGGGAACTCGGTCGGCTGGGGCACCCCGCAGATCGCCGGCTCGCTCGTCGCGGGCGCCGTCGTGCTCGCCGCCTTCGTCGCGTGGGAGCTGCGCGCGGAGCACCCGATGCTGCCGATGGCGTTCTTCCGCGACCGCACCTTCACGCTCGCGAACGTCGCGTCGCTGCTGATGAGCTTCGGGATGTTCGGCTCGATCTTCCTGCTCGCGCAGTTCTTCCAGACGGTGCAGGGCTACTCGCCGCTCGGCTCCGGGCTGCGGATCCTGCCGTGGACGGCGATGCCGATGGTGGTCGCGCCGATCGCCGGTGCGCTCTCCGACCGGATCCCCGCGCACCGCATCATCGGCACCGGGCTTGCCCTGCAGGCGATCGGGCTCGCGTGGATCGCCGCCGTGTCGTCGCCGACGATGCCGTACGCCGACCTGATCGTGCCGTTCGCGCTCTCCGGCATGGGCATGGGCCTCTTCTTCGCGCCGATTGCGAACGTGGTCCTCTCCTCGGTTCGGAGCGAGCAGGAAGGCCAGGCGTCTGGCGCCAACAACGCGATCCGCGAGCTTGGCGGCGTGTTCGGCGTCGCGATCCTCGCCTCGGTGTTCTCGCACTACGGCGGCTACCACACCGGGGCGTCGTTCGTGAACGGCATGACGCCGGCCGTCTACGTCGGCGCCGCGGTGGTCGCTCTCGGCGCGGTCGCGTCGTTCGCGATCAAGCGGCGGCCGAGGGAAGAGGCCGTCGCGGCCGAGGCGGTGCTCGACCTGGCCGCATAGGCCGATGAGCTCACAGCCGCAGGTGGAAGCTGCGCCGTGCGGTACGGCCTCCCGGCTGCGCCAGCTCGACGCGCGCCGTGACCGGCCCGTGCAGGCGGCCGCGGTAGCGCACTGCGACCAGGGCGGACGTGCGAGGGAGAACCTTGCGCCGCCCCGGTCGCAGGCGCGCGACGACGTGCCCGCGGCGGATCAGGATCACGCGCAGGCGTGTTCCCGCGAGCGTCTCGATCACGTTGCCGCGGTTCGCGAGCCTCACGTCGATCAGCGACCCGCGACCGCGTGCAGGCCGCCGCGAGCGCGCAGCCACGAGCGTGAGGCGGCTCACGCGCCGGCCCTTGACGCGCACAGTGACGACGAGGCCGATGCGCATCTGGACGGCCATGCCGCGCCTCGAGGGGGCGACCGCGGTCAGGAGCACGATCGCGCTGTGGTCGCCGGGCCGCGCAGATGCCGGCCGGCGCGAGGAGACGACGAGTGCCCCACCCGAGCTCCCGACGGCGAGCGCGTGTGGCCGCAACGTCAGCCAGGGCGCGGCGTCGTTCGCCCTGAGGATCCGCGGCCTGCCGCGCAAGTCGAACCCGAACCCGGCGACGCTCGCGTGCAGCACGAGGCGCCTCGTGCTCGCCGCCTCGACGCGGATCGTCTTGCGACTCCCCGCGTCGAGGGTGACGTGCGTCGGCGATGCAGTCAGCGACACACGCGCGGGAACAGCGGGTGGGGCGGCGATCACGCGGCGATCACCGTGTAGACGACGGACGAGGAGTAATGCCCGGGGGCGAGCGCCGGCAATGCGGACGCGAACGCGAGGCTCGTCGGCCAGATGTCGCCGCCGATCGCACTCGGTGCGAGCGCCGTTCCGAGCAGCAGGTCGGAGACGATCGGGATCCCGACCACGGCGCCGCCGGCGAGCTGCGGTGCGAGTTGTGCGCCCGCAGGTGCGGTGGTGGAGATGCCGAGCGGCAGGTCGACCGGCGTGAACGCGGCACGACGGACGCTGAGTGCGTAGCCGGCCGGGTCGTTGCTCGCGACCGTCACCCGTTCGCTCACCGCCGCGGGGGTCGCGCCGGACGCGATGTTCCCGAAGCTGACCGCCGTCTTGGCGAGCGTCAGCGAGATGCTCGACTGGACGTCGAGATCCACGCTCGCCGACTGCGACGGTGCCGACGGGCTGCCGGCGCACGGCGCGGCGGCGGCCGACGAGTTGCGCGGCGTGCCTGCGGCGGCGGTGAAGTCGGCTGCGTTCGAATCGGTGTCCGTACAGCCTCCTCCAGCGCGCGTCGCGGCGGTGGTGCTGTCGAGCGCCGGCGCCGCGCCCGACCCCTCGAAGTCCGTCGCCGTGCCGTAACCGACGAGGTCGCGGACGCTCATGACGGACGAGCAGCTCCCGGCGGAGGCACCACAGGTGAGCGCCGCCGTGTCGTGGACGACGGCGACCTTCCCGCCGCTCGCGGCGAGGTTCGTCGTGCCGGTCGCGTCGGGAGTGGGAAGCGCCGCCCCGATCGACGCAGCCGACGCGAGCTGCACGAGGTAGGAGCGGCCGGGGGCGAGCGTCCCGGCGAGCGCCGTCGGCGACCACGACGTGCCGGTCGCGGGCGCGTACTGGATCGACCAGCCGGTCAGGTCGACGGTCGTGCTGCCGCGGTTGAAGAGCTCCACGTAGTCGTTCGTGAAGCTTGCGCCGGCGTTGCCGCCGCCGGCGTAAACCTCGCTGACGACGAGGTCGGATGAGGCGCCGTGCGCGACGGGGGACATGAGGAGGACGGCGGCGAGGACGAGGATGAACGTCAGGCGATTGCGATGCATGCGGGCTCCGATCGACGGGGGACGAGTTGTCCGTCCGTAGTACGCGAGCTGCGCCGCGGGCGACAGTGTCCTTTTGCGATTGGCACACTTCCGTGCGCGAATTGACGCGAAGACGTAGCGAATTCGAGCGTCAGTCGAGCCGCAGCCGCGTCGCGCCGACCGCGACGGCGGCGGCGATCACGGCCAGCGCCAGAAACGACGCTCGCAGGTCGAGCGCCTGCGCGATGCCGCCGACGAGCGGCGGGCCGACGAGCAGGCCGACGTAGCCGAGGGTCGTGACGGTGGCGACCGCAGTGGCCGCCTTGCGACCCGCGGCGCCGAAGACGATCGGGGCGTTCAGCGAGATGCCGGCGCCGCCGATCGCGAAGCCGACGAGCGCGACGGGCGCGTTCGGTGCCGTCGCGGCGATCGCGCAGCCGACGGCGGAGACCGCGCTCCCTCCCGCGAGGAGCACGCGATCGGACACGCGGTGCGCGGCCTGTCCGAAGAAACGTCCCGCGGCCATGGACGCGCCGAACACGCCGGGGCCGAGACCGCTCACCGACGGCTCGGCGTGCAGCCGCTGCTCCAGGAAGAGCGCGCTCCAGCTTTCCATTCCACCCTCGACGACGAACGCCGCCGCGCCGACGACGCCGATCCAGACGAGCGCCCGCCCGAAGCGCAGGCCGCGTGTCTCGACGTGGCTGATCGGCCCGCGCTGGCGCCCCGTCCAGAGCGCCGTCAGGCCGATCAGCGCGGCGATCACGAGCAGGATCGGCTCCCGGCTCGAACCGGCTCCGCGCGCGAGTCCCGCGCCGACGGCACCGAGCAGGATGCCGACGGAGTACAGGCCGTGCGCGAGCGGCATCAGCCGTTTGCCCGAGTCCGCTTCGATGCGTGCGGCGCTCGCGTTGATCGCCACGTCGAGCGTGCCCGAGGCAGCGCCGGTGAGCGCGAGCGTCGCGATCAGCACCGGCAGCGTCGTCGCAAGGCCGGGCAGGGTCGTGGCACACGCGAACGCAGCACACGTGAGCGCAACCGCGCGAACGCCGAACCGGTCGACGAGCGGCCCGGCGACGAAGAGCATCGCCGGCAGCGAGCCGACGGTGACGAAGAGCATCGCGATGCCGAGCGCGCCCTTCGAGACGCCGGTCGCCTCCTGCACGCTCGGGAGCACGGCCGCCCAGGCGCCCCAGAAGAGCCCGAGCGCGAAAAAGCCTGCCAGGGTCGGACTGCGCCTCGGAGTCGTTGTGTGATTCGTAACGGTGGCTGCCACCCGGTGTGTCAGACACCTTCTCCGAGATCGCGTCTGTTCATCCTGCGTGACGCGAAGGGTGTGGACGAGACGTCACACGTCCGTGCGGGTGGCTGCCACCGTTACGAAAGCGTCACGCACTCGCGCGTGCGTCTGGCGCCTGCTCGTACTTCTCGTAGCGCGCGTCCCACGCGGGGTCCGGCTCCCAGAGCGCCCACCACGGGCCCCACCAGCGTCGCCCTGCGTCCAGCTCGGCCGCGACGCGGCGGCCCTCGCCCCACGTCGCCTCGACCTGCTCCGCCGTGTACCGGCCCTCGTCGATGCGCTCGTCGAGCACGTCGGCGTCCTTCCACTCCCACGGCCCCTCCGCCGGCACCCAGATGTCGAGCTCGAGGTCCTGCGTGTCGTAGCCCTCGGCGGTGCGCCGGAACGGCTCCTGCAGGTTCACGTACCAGCCGGCGAACTCGCGCTCCGGCCCCTCCCAGAAGACCCAGATCGCGTGCGCCTCGCCCGGCCGCTGCAGCATCAGCACGCCGTGCCCGGTCCAGCCGCTGCGACCGTGCCACGGGTGGCGCCCGTTCGGCGTCGGCCAGTCGCCCTCGGGGAACTCGAACGGCGTACCCGTCGGGATGTAGGTCGCCAGCAGCTCCGGCTCGTCGCGCACGACGACGACCGGCATCTGCGTCCAGCAGCGCCCGTCGTTCAGCACCTCGCGGCGCAGGATCGTCTCCCCCTCAGACCACATGCCAGTCCTCCGGAAGCGCGAGCGGCTCCGCCCAGGCGGCCGGCGGCCGCCAGTCCTCCCAGCCGGTCGGCCACGGCGCCGCCGCGATCACCCGCTCGCCCTCGGCGCGGATCTCAGCCGCCTCGGCGTTCGTCCAGATTCCGAGCTCGACCGCCTCCGCGAGCTCGTCCTCGTCCTTCCACGACCAGGTGCCGTCGGGATCGACGGTGACGTCGAGCGCCTGATCGGTCGTGTCGACGGAGCGACCGTTGACGACCACCGGCGTCTGCAGGTTCACGTACCAGCCCATCAGCTCGAAGCTCCCCGTCCAGTAGATCTCGATGCTGTGCGAGGCGCCCGCGCGCTCGAAGCGCAGGACGTGCGTCTGCTCCCACACCGTCTCGTACGGCGGCGCATCGGTCACCCACCGCTTCAGGTAGCCGCCCGGCCCGCGGCGCATCGCGCGCCCCTCGTTGCCGGGGCCGCAGTAGATGCCGAGCCGCCCCCGCCACTCGCCGACGTAGCGGTGCGGATACGTCCAGCGCACGTTGCCGCGGTAGATGCTCCGCTTCAGGATCACGTCGCCAACCTGCATTGACGCGCGACTCTAAGAGGCGCTCGTTAGGGTCTTGTGAGATGGACGTATCGGTTGTTGTCACCGTGTTGAACGAGGAGAGCTCGGTCGACGAGCTCTACCGCCGCATCGCTGCGTCGCTCGACGGGCGCGAGTGGGAGGCGGTCTTCGTCGACGACGGCTCGACCGACGAGACCTACGCCCGCCTCGCCGACCTGCACGCGGCTGATCAGCGAGTGCGCGTCGTCCGATTCAAGCGCAACTTCGGCCAGCACCCCGCCATGCACGCGGGGCTCGTGCGGGCGACCGGCGCGCAAATCGTGACGATGGACGGCGACCTCCAGAACGAGCCGGAGGACATCCCGAAGCTGCTCGCTGCACTCGACCGCGCGGACGTCGCGTCCGGCCGCCGGGTCGCGCGGCTCGACTCGCACGGGCGCATGATGCCGAGCCGCCTGATCAACGGCCTCCTGCGACGCTTCACCGGCGTCTCGATCTCCGACTTCGGCTGCGCGTTCAACGCGTACCGGCGCGGCGCGATCGAGCCGATGCTCGGTGCCATCGGCCGGCAGAAGTTCACGAAGGCGCTCGTGCTCTCGAGCGGCGTCTCCGTCGAGGAGGTGGACGTCTCGCACGCGGCGGGCCGCCACGCGTCGCGCTACTCGCCGACACGGCTCGTGCGGCTCGCGCTGCACGTCGTCGCGGGCTTCTGGCCGCAACCCGTGCAGTGGCTCGGCGTCACGCTTGGCCTGCTGTGCACGCTTGCGTCGACGGCGCTCGTCATCTACGGGATCGTCTACTGGATCGTGCACGCGAACTTTCCGGGGCCGCTCTTCGCCGGAGCAGGCATTGTTCTGGTGCTCGCGGTGCAGGGCTTCGTCCTCGCGCTGATCGGCGAGTCGCTGGGCAGGATCCAGCGGGACGTGGAACGCAGGCCGCTGTACACGATCGAGGAGGAACTTTGAAGCGCGTACTGGTCACGGGCGGTGCGGGGTTCATCTCGTCGAACTTCATCTGTCACCTGCTCGAGGCGACCGAGCACGAGGTCGTGACGCTCGACGCGCTCACCTACGCCGGCAACCTCGAGAACCTCGCGGACGTGATGAGCCACCCGCGCCTCTCGTTCGTGCACGGCGACATTCGCGACACGGGCCTTGTGCGCGAGCTCGTCGGCGGCGTCGACGTGATCGTGAACGCGGCCGCCGAGTCGCACGTCGAGAAGTCGATCGAGCACGGCGCGTCGGAGTTCGTGACGACGAACGTCGAAGGCACGCAGATCCTGCTCGACGCGATCCGCGTCACGCCGGTCGAGCGCTTCATCCTGATCTCGTCCTCGGAGGTGTACGGCACCGCCGACTACGCGCCGATGGACGAGGAGCACCCGCTGAAGCCACGCTCGCCGTACGCGGCGACGAAGGCCGGCGCCGACCGTCTCGCCTACTCGTACTGGACGACCTACGGCCTGCCGATCGTGATCGTGCGGCCGTTCAACAACTACGGCCCGCGCCAGCATCCCGAGAAGGTGGTGCCGCGGTTCATCACGCAGGCGCTCGCCGACGAGCCGTTGACCGTGCACGGTGACGGCCACGCGTCCCGCGACTGGCTCTATGTGCTCGACGACGCGGAGGCGATCGAGCGCGTGATCGAGGCGCCGCTCGAGCCCCTCGCGGGCGAGGTGATCAACGTCGCGACCGGCATCGACATCCCCGTCGCCGACATCGCGCGCCTGGTACTCGACGCGCTCGGGAAGCCGAGCGACCTCGTGCGCCACGTCGACGAGCGGCTCGGCCAGGTCGACCGCCACATCGGCACCACCGAGAAGGCGGAACGGCTGCTCGGCTGGCGGGCGCGCACCTCGTTCGAGGAGGGGCTCGAGCGCACCGTCGCCTGGTATCGCGACAATGAGGCGTGGTGGAAGTCGATCCTCGCCCGGGAAGCGCGGCCGGTCTCTCCGTAGCCGCGACGGTGACGTTCCTGATCCCGGCCTACAACGAGGGCGGGACGATCGCAACGGTGATCGAGCAGCTGCAGGCGCTGCCGTTCGCAAAGCAGCTGATCGTGATCGACGACGGGTCGACCGACGGTACGGCCGAGGTGGTCGAGGCGCTCGACGGCGTGCTGCTGCTGCGCCAGGCGAACCGCGGCAAGGGCGCCGCGGTGCGCGCCGGCATTCCTCATGCCGAGGGCGAGATCGTCGTCATCCAGGACGCCGATCTCGAGTACGACCCCGCCGACGTCCCCGCGCTGATCGAGCCGATCCTC